>JAJPEW010000207.1 GCA_021166755.1 Hydrogenophaga sp.
CTGTGGATCGAGGTGGGCCAGCCCGAGGACAAACCGTTGTCCAAGGCCTGCAGCCAGGCCGACGCGGTGGTGGTCTATCCCTTCGGATCGGCCGCCGAGGTCTGGTGGAAAGGCATCGAAAGCAAGCTCAGCCGGCTGGACCGGCTGCAGGTCTGGCGCCTGCCGCACGAGCAGGCACAGGCCCTGACCCAGCTGGCCGAGCGCAGCATGCAGCTGCAGGCGCTCATCCAGGATGGCGCCATCACCCTGTCCAGCAACCTGGGCAGCGTGCACCTGGAGCCGGTGCGCTGGAAGTGACCGAGGGAAAGCCGCGGGCGATCACGACCGGTGCTTGCCAGCGTCCCAATCCTGAGCACCGAGCACTTGGCTTGCCAGCGCATCGGGCACCGCCTCCAGCGGCGTGGCCATGGTGTCGTTCCATCGGTTGAGGAAGGCGAACATCGCCACCACCCCGAGGATCTCGACGATCTCGCCCTCGCTCCAGTGCTGCTGCAGCTGCGCGAACTGCTCATCGGTCACCGCATTGGGCTGTGAGGCAGCAGCCAGCGCAAAGTCCAGGGCCAGGCGCTCACGTTCGCTGTAGTGCGGGCTGCTGGCATAGGTCCAGACGTCTGCCAGCTTGGCCTCGCTGATGCCGAAGTTCTTCGCCCCCAGCAAGGTGTGCGCCTGGCAGTAAAGGCAACCCGACACCTTGCTGACCACATGGCCAATGAGGCGCCGAAAGCCCAGATCCACATCACCCTCGGGGTCCATCACCGCCGCATTGAGCACCGCCAACGCACGGGCCAGCTTGGGTTTGCGCTGCATGGTCAGCACGCTGTTGGGTGTGAAACCCAGCGTGCCCAGGAAAAAGTCGAAGTGCTCCTTCAACTCCGGCGTGGTGTCGGGTGGCAGAGGTTGGAGTCGTGCCATGTCGGGCTCCTGGGAGATGCGTTGGCGATGCCCGACTGTAAAGGCTGGCGCCTGTTCAACCCAGCCATCGCCGCCGGTAGCTGCCATCGGCGTCGTGATCCCGCGTCTGCTTGTCCAGATTGAACTGGCGCCCGCCCCTCGGGTCGGTGCCCACCCCGGCAATGTAGGCCCAGTTGCCCTGGTTGCTGTGTACGTCAAAGTCGATCAGCTGCGCCTCGAACCAGGCGGCCCCGGCGCGCCAGTCACCGCCCAGATCGTGGATGAGGGCGCTGGCGACGATCTGCCTCAGGCGATTGGACAGGTAGCCGGTGTGGCGCAGCTCGCGCATGGCCGCATCGACCAGCGGCAGACCGGTACGTCCTTCGCACCACCGGTCAAACACCGTCGGGTTGTGCCTGGGGGCCGATCGTGCCGCGTCGCGGGACAGGCCACGGGCACCGAACAGGCGAACGCCGTGCTGACGCATGACCAAGCGGAAGTGGTCGCGCCATAGCAGCTCGAACCAGAGCCAGTAGGTGCCGTCGTTCGCACCGCGTGCGGCCTCGAAGGTCCGCAAGGCGGCCATGGCCTGACGCGCCGAGAGGGTGCCCACCGCCAGCCATGGTGACCAATGGCTGGCAAAGTCGCGCCCGGTCAGGGCATTGCGGGTGACCTTGTAGGTGTGAGGCCGCCCGGCCGCCAGGTAGCGGGCCAGGTGATCAAGCGCAGCCGACTCGCTGCCCTGCCAGGCGGGCAGACCGTAGGGAAACGAAGAGCGCTCATCGGTGGCCCCGGCAGGGACAACGACTGGGACAGGGGCCATCGGTCGCTGCACGGATGCCGGCCACGGCGGCAGCTGGATCGGGGCCGGCATCGGGTGGGGCGCTTGGAGGTTCGCGCGCTCAACCCCCTGGCGGAACGCGGTGAAGACATCCGGTACGCGCCCGGATGGCCAAGGCAGATCTTCCGGCAGCAGAAGGCTGGATTGCCAGTGTGTTTTCACGCGAAGACCGGCGGCCTGCAGCGCGCGCACCTCGCCCTGCTCTTCGGGCGCCTCGATGGCTTCGCCCACCACTGCGACAGCCCCCGCCCGACGGGCCAGGGCGATAAAAGGCTCGGCCGAGGGGTCGTGCAGCACGTACAGGTCGCTGCCCAGCAGACGCAAGCGTTCTGCCAGACCCGACGTTGCCTGCTGACGAAAGGCCTGACGATGCGACCCCACACGCTCGAAACCCCAGTCTGTCTGAACCGACACGGAAGGGCTGTGCCAGGCCACCGGTAGCAGGGCGAGCCCTTCTCGCCCGCAGCGTTCGATGGCGCTGGACAGCGCCGGGTTGTCTTGCAGGCGCAGATCGTTGCGGAACCAGTAGATCAAGGTCCCCGCCATCAGAACAGCTCCTGCTGCGCCATTTCTGCCGAACTGCGCCGGCGCGATGGCTGTTCCCGCCGGCCCGCGCGTGAGGCATGGCGGCGCACGATCTCGGCCTCGCCCGCCTGCACATCCGGCCGGGCACGCAAGGCATGCACGCGGGCCTTGGCCGCCCGCAGGGCCGCGTCCAGATCCACCACGGGCACCGGAATGTCGACACCGACACGCACGCCGCAGCGGGCCTGGGTGTCTGCCGGCATGCGCCAGGGCTCGAACAGCCAGGCATCGGGCACCTTACGCAGGGCGGGCAGC
>JAJPEW010000222.1 GCA_021166755.1 Hydrogenophaga sp.
CCCAGGATCACATCCTCCAGCCGGGCGATCCAGTCGCCCCGGCGGGGAGTCATCCAGTCGTGCTGATCCACACGCCGAAAGCCGTGCAGGGCTTCCCAGCGGCTCTGCCAATGGCCGGGGCCACTGTTCTGCCAGCCCGGCAGGATCAGGACATTTTCAGGTTTGACCATGTTCATGACAGCAGCAAGCGCTCACATCTTCCGGATTCTGTCGACCATCTCGGTCGCGAAGGACAGAAAGGCCTGGCTGCCGCGCGCCGACGGGTCGAACACCACGCCGGGCAGGCCGTAACTGGGTGCCTCGGCCAGGCGCACGTTGCGCGGAATGACGGTGTCGAACACCTTGTCGCCGAAATGGGCCTTGAGCTGGTCGGACACCTGCTGTTGCAGGGTGATGCGCGGGTCGTACATCACGCGCAGCAGGCCGATGATCTGCAGGTCCTTGTTGAGGTTGGCGTGCACCTGCTTGATGGTGTTGACCAGGTCGGTCAGGCCTTCCAGCGCAAAGTATTCGCACTGCATCGGCACGATGACGCCATGGGCCGAGCACAGCCCGTTGAGGGTCAGCATGGATAGCGACGGCGGGCAGTCGATCAGCACGAAGTCGTAGTCGGCGTCCACCTCGGCCAGGGCCTGCTTCAGGCGCTTCTCGCGCCGCTCGACCTCGACCAGTTCCACCTCGGCGCCCGCCAGATCGCGGTTGGCACCCAGCACGGTGTAGCCGCACTTGTCCGAGAAAAGACCCGCCTCCTTGACCGAGGCCGACTCCAGCAGGACGTCATACACCGACAGGGGCATGGTGCGCTTGTCCACGCCGGAGCCCATGGTGGCATTGCCCTGCGGATCCAGATCCACCATCAGGACGCGCTGGCCGATCTTGGCCAGGCCCGCCGCCAGGTTGACGGTGGTGGTGGTCTTGCCAACGCCGCCCTTCTGGTTGGCAACACAGAAAATCTTGGCCATGCCGGGGTCCCGCTCTGGTGGTTACTTGGAAATGGCCAGCTTGATGCCAAAGCCGATCAGGAAGACGCCGGCCAGCTTCTCCAGCGCCCGACCGATCCGCGGGTTGGCGCGCATGCGTTCGGCCAGGAAATGGGTCAGCAACACCACGGTCAGACCGTACAGGAAAGTGAGGAAGGCAATCGTCGCGGCCATGGCGCCGAAGGTGATCAGGCCCTGATGCTTCTGGGGGTCGACAAACAGCGGGAAGAAGGCCATGTAGAACACGATGGCCTTGGGGTTGAGCAGAGTGATGGTCAGCGCCTGCTGGAAGTATTGCCGCGGCCGGATGTTGAGCACCGGGGCATCGCCGGGTTTGGCGGTCAGCATCTTCCAACCCAGCCAGGCCAGGTAGGCGGCACCTGCCCACTGGACAAACGCAAAGGCCGCCGGATAGGCCGCCAGCAGCGCGGCCACGCCCGCCACGGCCATCCACATCAGCACCTGGTCGCCCGCAATCACGCCGAGGGTAGCCGCCAGCCCGCCGCGGATGCCGCCCTTGCCGGTGGAGGTGATGAGCGCGAGGTTCCCCGGTCCCGGAATGGCCAGAAAGACGATGATGGCGATGACAAAGGCGCCGTAGTCTGCAATGCCGAACATGGTGTGGAATCCCTCGCGGTGAAGTGGCCGAGTTTACGTGAGTCTGCCGGCCAGAGGTCTCGATGAGAGGGGACCGTCGCCGGCACCCGACCAGAAGCGCCCGCCCGAATCAGGCCACCGCCCGCATCCAGACGATGCAACGCTCCGCCGCCAGGGCCGGCACCTTCAGTTGTTCCACGTGAAACACGGACACCGAAGAAGGCAAAGCCAGCAACTCGTCTTCAGGGTGCTTGCCTTTCATGGCCATCCACACCCCCGCTGGCTTGAGCGCCGCGCGGGACCAGGTGGTGAAATCCACCAGTGAGGCAAAAGCGCGGGAGCAGACGATGTCGTAGCCATTCCCCTCTTCCGCCTTCAGCGACTCCACCCGTGCGTGAATGCCGCGCAGATTCGGCAACTTCAGCGAGGCCGCGACCTGCTGGATGAAGGTGGCTTTCTTGAGCACCGTGTCCACGCAATGCACTTCCATCTGCGGGCAGGTGATGGCGATCACCACCCCCGGCAGACCGCCGCCCGAGCCGACATCCAACAACCGAGGCCCCCACGCTCCACCGCTGCGCGGGTCGCTGCCCCGAGACGGGGAAGGGCCCCGGTCTTCGCCGGGCCCGGGGGCTGTTTCGCCTTGGGACGGCCCGGCGGCGAAACCTGGCATGCTTCCGATCTGTCGCAGCAGCGCCGGGATGGCGGCCAGGCTGTCCAGCAGGTGGTGCGTCAGCATCTCCTGGGGGTCGCGCACCGCCGTGAGGTTGTAAACCTTGTTCCACCTGGTGATCAGGTCCTGGTAGGCCAGCAACTGGTCGACCTGGGCATCGCTCAGGTTCAGACCAAGGTCACGCAACCCGGCTTCCAGTGCCGGCTTCAAGGCGACTGCACTCATACCGCTTCCGACTCGCGGCGAGCAAAACCCTTGAACCCACCCTTCTTGAGGTGGATCATCAGCAACGAGATGCTGGCCGGGGTGATGCCCGAAATGCGCGAGGCTTGGCCCAGCGTCTCGGGCCGGTGCTTGGCCAGCTTCTGCCGCGCCTCGAAGGACAGGGCCGTGACCTGGGCGTAGTCCAGATCCGCCGGCAACTTCAGGTGCTCATAGTGCGCAGCGCGTTCGACCTCATCCTTCTGCCGGTCGATGTAGCCCGAGTACTTGGCGGCGATCTCCACCTGCTCCACCACCGCGTCGTGCAGCTCGCCCAGTGCTTCACGTGAAACAACCGGACGAGCATCTTGATCGTCCAGCTTGACCGCCGGCGCCCAGCGACCCTCGCCCATCCCCATCAGGTCGGGATACGACACCCCCGGCCGGCGCAGCAGGTCGAACAAGTTGTACTCACGCTCGATGGCCTTTCCCAGCACCCGCTCGGACTCAGCGGCCTCCAGAATGCGCGGATTCACCCAGGTCGACTTCAGGCGCTCGGTTTCACGTGAAACCGCGTCGCGCTTGCGGCAGAACGCGTCCCAGCGAACATCATCCACCAGGCCCATCGCCCTGCCCTGTTCGGTCAGGCGCATGTCGGCGTTGTCCTCGCGCAGCTGCAGGCGAAACTCGGCCCGGCTGGTGAACATGCGGTACGGTTCGGTCACACCCTGGGTCACCAGATCATCCACCAGCACGCCAAGGTAAGCCTCGTCGCGGCGCGGCAGCCAGGCGTCCTTGCCCTGGCACTGCAGTGCGGCATTCAGGCCCGCAAACAGCCCCTGGGCCGCCGCCTCTTCGTAGCCCGTGGTCCCGTTGATCTGACCGGCAAAGAACAGACCCTGGATCTGCTTCGTCTCAAAGCTGCTCTTGAGTGAGCGCGGATCAAAGTAGTCGTACTCGATGGCATAGCCCGGTCTCAGGATGTGGGCGTTCTCCAACCCGGTCATGCTGCGAACCAGGTCGTACTGGATGTCGAACGGCAGGCTGGTGCTGATGCCGTTGGGATAGACCTCGTGCGTGGTCAGGCCCTCGGGTTCCAGGAAGATCTGGTGGCTGTCCTTGTCGGCGAAACGGTTGATTTTGTCTTCCACGCTGGGGCAGTAACGAGGACCGACGCCCTCGATCTTGCCGGTGAACATGGGACTGCGGTCGAAGCCGGAGCGGATGATCTCGTGCGTGCGGGCGTTGGTGTGGGTGATCCAGCAGGAAATCTGCCTGGGATGCATGGCTGTGCTGCCCATGAAGCTGAACACCGGCACCGGCAGATCCGGGTTCATGCCGCCAGGCATGCCATCGCCGGGTTGCTCGGTGCATTTCGACCAATCGATGGTTCGACCATCGATGCGCGGCGGGGTACCGGTCTTCAGTCGGCCCTGCGGCAGCTTCAGTTCCTTGAGCCGCGCCGAGAGCGACACCGCCGGCGGATCCCCCGCACGGCCGGCCGAATAGTTGTTCAGACCGACATGGATCTTGCCGTCCAGGAAGGTGCCCGCGGTCAGCACCACGGTGCGGCTGCGAAAGCGGATGCCCACCTGCGTGACGGCGCCGACCACCCGATCACCTTCGACCATCAGGTCATCCACCGCCTGCTGGAACAGCCACAGGTTCGGCTGGTTTTCCAGCATTCGGCGGATGGCGGCCTTGTACAGGATGCGGTCGGCCTGGGCACGGGTGGCGCGCACCGCCGGGCCTTTGCTGCTGTTGAGGATACGGAACTGAATGCCGCCCTCGTCGGTGGCCAATCCCATCGCCCCACCCAGCGCGTCCACCTCCTTGACCAGATGGCCTTTTCCAATGCCGCCGATGCTGGGGTTGCAGCTCATCTGGCCCAGGGTCTCGATGTTGTGGGTGAGCAGCAAGGTGGTGCAGCCCATTCGGGCAGCCGCGAGCGCAGCTTCTGTGCCGGCATGGCCACCGCCGACGACGATGACATCGAATTCCTGTGGGTACAACATGGTGAGAGCTCCGGGGCGCGCCCATCTCGGTGGTGGCGCCCGATGATCCGGGATGGGTGTTTCACGTGAAACACGGCGTGCCCCGGGGCCTGCTCTGGCCGGGGCGACAGGCGCCAATTGTCCCATCTTTGCTCGGGACCTGCGAAATGCCTGCCCATCCGAAGGGGCGGCCTTGGGCCACGCCAGAACAGGACATGGCGATGAATGCAGGTTTGCTGCAAGCCGGCAATGCCACAATCAGCATATGAATACCGCCATCCCCCTCCTCGTCTTTGCGGGCAGCACCCGCGAACATTCCTGGAACCGCAAGCTGGCCGGCGCCGTCACGGCCATGGCCTCCGCCGAGGGTGCCCAGGTCACCCGCCTGGAACTGGCCGACTTCGACGTGCCGCTGTACAACGCCGACCTCGAAGCCAAAGGCACGCCGCGCGATGTGATCCGCCTCAAGGAGATCTTCCACGCCCACCCGGCCTGGATCATCTGCTCACCCGAGTACAACGGCAGCTACACGGCCCTGCTCAAGAACACCATCGACTGGGTGTCGAGCCCCGTCAAGGGCGACCCGGTGTGGGGCAGCGGCACCAAGGCTTTTGCCGGCAAGGTCGTCGGCTTGCTGTCCACCTCGCCCGGCGCACTGGGTGGCGTGCGCAGCCTGAGCCACCTGACACCCTTGCTGTTGAACCTGCAGGCCTGGGTCGCCCCGAAGCAGTTTGCGATGCCCAAAGCCACCGAAGCCTTTGACCCGGACGGCCGCATCAGCAACGACGCGCAGCGCACCGCCGTGCACGGCGTGATCGACCAGGTGCTCTGGGCCGCGCGGCGTTTCAGCGCCTGACCAGCCGCGGATGGACTGCCGTCCAGGCTGCGCCGCCTGCTGCATCGCCCCCTCGATCAGCAGCCCCCTGCCCGGCCTGCCGGGCGGCAAGCCGGCGGGCATGAGATGTCCCCACCTGGATGAGGCCCTGGCTTGCCGGCTGTTCGGCCTGCCCGAACGGCCCGCCGTCTGCGCCTCGCTGCCGCCCAGCCCGGAAATGTGCGGGACCAGCCGGACACAGGCGCTCCTGTTTCTGGAGCGCCTGGAGGCTGATACGCAGCCGTCCACCCCGCAGGTCCGGCAAGCTCAGGGCTGAATCGCCTCGATCTGGACCAGCAGCCTCACGTCCCGCGCCACGCCGAAGCGCACCAGGTAGTCGATGCCGAAGTCGGTGCGATCGATGACGGTGTCGAACTCGCCGCCACACACGGTGCGCTTGAACACCAGGCTGTTGTAGCAGTTGAATTTCAGTGCCCGGAAGGAGACGGGCCGTGTCTGGCCGCGCAGCGTCAGCTGCCCCTCCACCGACGTGACGCGGTCGCCTTGGAAAATGAAGCGCTCGGACACGAACCGGGCTGTCGGATATCGCTCGGCGTCCAGCAGATCGGCACCGAGCAACTGACGGTCAAAGGCCGGCGTCCCGGTACTGACGGACGCCACATCGATGGTGATGTCCACGCGACCGACACCGGCGATGCGGTCAAAGAACACACTCCCCTGCTTTCGGTCAAATCGTCCCCGGTTGGTGGTGGCACCAAAATGGTCGATCTCGAAGGTGGCAAACGTATGGGTCGGGTCCAGGGTGAAGTCGGCCGCCTTCAGAGGCAATGCCGCCCACAGCCCGACGGGCACCAGCAAGGTCAAGAGCTTTCGCATGGCCAACACCTCCGCAGGGCAATGGTAGGCGCGCAAGCAAAAGGCCCGCACGCGGCGGGCCTTTCCATTGGCAAAGACTTTCTCAGACGATGCGCATCACTGCTTGATGGCTTCGACCTGGATCACGATCTTGGTGTCGTCTGGCACGCCCATGTTCAGGCCCCAGTTCACGCCCCACAGGCTGCGCTTGATGGTGGTCTCGAAGTCGCCGCCGCAGACTTCGCGCTTGAGCATCGGGTGGTCAAAGCAGTTGAAACGCACCGCCTTGAGCGTGACCGGGTGGGTCTGGCCGCGCAGGGTCAGGGCGCCCTGCACTTCGCTGACCTTGTCGCCGTTGAAGACGAACTTGTCACCCACGAAGGTGGCGGTGGGATGCTTGTCGGCGGCGAAGAAATCGTCGCCCTTGAGGTGGTTGTCAAAGGGGGTCACGCCGGTGGTCACCGAGCTCATGTCCAGGGTGAGGTTGACCTTGCCGGTCTTGGCGGCGCGATCGAACTGCACGGTGCCGCTCTTCTTGGCCCAGCTGCCACGGTTGGTGGAGGTGCCGAAGTGGATCTGCTCCCAGATCACGTTGGTGTGGGTCGGATCGATCTGGTAGTCGGCCGCCTGGGCGAGGCCGGTGGTGGACAGCACGGCGGCGGCCGCCAGCAGGGTCAGGGATTTGCGCATGGTTGAACTCCTCTGTGGACAAAAAACGGACAAACGGGAAAACGCGATCAGAGCTTGCCGACACCGGTCAGCGCGATCTTGAACTTGACCTGCACCTCATCGGCCACCATGGAGGTGTCCGACCATTCCTTCTCGCCGATGCGGAAGGTCAGGCGCTTGATGGGGAAGCTGCCGGTGGCGGTGGTGGTGGTGCCGCTCTGGGCCAGCGTGACTGGCACGACCACGTCACTGCTCACGCCCTTGATCGTCAGCTTGCCGGCCACCTCGAACTTGCTGGCGTCCACCCGCTTGACGCTGCTGGACTGGAAGGTGGCCTTGGGAAACTGAGCCACGTTGAACCAGATGGCCTTGGGCAGTTCGACATCGGTCTCTCGCACCCCGAGCGTGGCGCTGCCGGTATCGACGGTGAAGGCAATGTTGCTGGCGGCCGGCTTGGCCGGATCGAAGGCCACCTGAGCGCTGAAGGTCTTGAACTTGCCTTCGACCGGCACGCCCATCTGGCGACTGACAAAACCAATTTCGCTCTGGGCGGGCACGAGCTGCTGCTGGGCCTGCGCAGCCAGGGGCAGCCACAGGGCCGAGGCCAGCACGAAGGACACGGGACGCATGAAGGTCATGGGAGATGTTCCTGTGAAGGGTAAGGGTCAGCGTCGGCCGAAGCCCATCCGGGCAATGAGGCCGTCGCGGTCGACCAGCTGGTGCTTGAGGGCACCGGCCACATGCAACAGCACGAGCGCCATCATGGCGAAGGCCGACAGCTTGTGCAGAGGCTTGATCAGCTCGGCAAGTTCCTCACTGACCGGCACGAAGTCGGGCAGGGGCAGCACGCCAAAGAGCACGATGGGAAAGCCCGCCGCAGAGCTGTAGGCCCAGCCCAGCAGGGGCACCGCAAAGAACAGCAGGTACAAACCATGGTGCGTGGCATGGTGAGCCAGCTTCTGCCAGCCGGGCATCGCCGATTCAATGGCGACCGGCAAAGCCGGCGGGCGGTGCGTCAGGCGCCAGATGAGACGGAAAGCGGACAGCGCCAGCAGCGTGACACCGGCCCACTTGTGCCAGTTGTAGAGCTTCAGTCGCTGGGGCGAGAACGGCAGATCGGTCATGTACAGACCCACCGCGAACAAACCGATCAAAGCCAGACCCAGAACCCAGTGCAAGAGCACCGAGACCGGGTGGTAGCGCAAGGCAGGTGTGGAGTTCATGCCGGCAGTGTAGGAAGTTGGACCGCAGGCGGGAGCGAAGGCGCTTGAAGCCTTCATTCAAGAAATTTGAATGAACTTAAGCTTCGTGTTCGGATCCCGACAGGCGGTCTGCCTACAATCCCGGACATGGACGACACCCAAGCTCAGCGCCTGCTGTCACTGTACCCCTCGCTGGCGTCGCAGGCGCAGACCTTGTCGGGTCTGCCGGTGATCACGGTGCCCCTGGGCACGGTGCTGTTCCGCGAGAAGGACCCTTGCCAGGGCTTCCCGCTGGTGCTCGACGGCGAGGTGCGGGTCAGCCGAGCCTCTCCCAGTGGCCGCGAGCTGGAGTTGTACCGGGTGCAACCCGGCGAGATGTGCCTGGTGTCCTCGGCGGGCCTGTTTGCCAACCAGGCCCTGACGGCCAGAGGCCTGTCGACGGCGCCCACCACGCTGGTGATGCTCCCGCCCGAGCACTTCCGGACGGCACTGGAAGACGCCGGTTTCCGTGACTTCGTGCTCGGGCTGTTTGCCGCCCGCATGGCCGATCTCACCGGACTGATCGAAGCGGTGGCCTTCCAGCGGCTGGACAGCCGCCTGGCGGCCACCCTGCTGGGACACGGTGCCCAGGTCAGGGCCACACACCAGTCACTGGCCGACGAACTGGGCACGGTGCGCGAGATGGTGACGCGGCTGCTGCACCGCTTTGAGCGCGAAGGCATGGTCGAGCTTTCCAGGGAATGCATCACCATCCGCGACAGCGCCCGGCTGCGCGCCCTGGCCGGCGGACCCGCCGGCGCTGTGTGACCTGGGTCACAGACACCGCGGTCCCGAAAGCTTCCAATAGCCCTGCGCCCATCATCATCGGCCGTTGTCCAGGTGATGGATCTGTTTGGTTCAGCACAGGAGCATGAACATGACCAAGAACGTTGGCGGCATCGACCGCATCATCCGCATCGTCGTGGGCCTGGCCCTCATTGCCGCCGCCGCCACTGGCGCCGTGGGCCTTTGGGGCTATGTCGGCGTGGTGCCGCTGCTCACCGGCCTGATGGGCTGGTGCCCGCCCTACGCGATCCTGGGCTTCAACACCTGTAGCGTGAAGAAGTAACCCCCCTGCGCCGCTGCCCGGCTTCCCCCCTGCTACGCGGGGGGACGGCCCCTGTGGCTCGGCGAAGCCGGTTCCACGGGGCCTTGGTGATCGGGCCTTTCGCTCCGGCCGAGCTGTCTGGCCTGAGACAGCTCGGCCATGCGCTCTGCGCGACCATGTCGCTGCAGCCGCTCATCCCGAAGCGGCGCAGGAGACACGGCATGCTTTCGATCCCTCCCCTCCAGCACCAGGTCAGCGCCGAAGAGTGGCAGTTGCGTTGCGATCTGGCCGCCTGCTACCGTCTGGTGGCACTGTACGGCTGGTCCGATCTGGTGTTCACCCACATCAGCGCCAAACTGCCGGACAGTGTCACCGGTGGCGAGCACCAGTTCCTGATCAACCCCTACGGACTGATGTTCGACGAGATCACGGCGTCCAGCCTGGTCAAGGTCGACATGGCCTGCAACAAGCTGCACGAGACGCCCTTCCCGGTCAACCCGGCCGGCTTCGTGATCCACAGCGCCGTACATGAGGCACGGCCCGAGGTGCAGTGCGTGCTGCACACCCATACGCGCGCCGGTGTGGCCGTCAGTGCGCAGAAGGCCGGCATCCTGCCCATCAGCCAGCAGAGCACCTTCGTGCTGGCCTCGCTGGCGTACCACGACTACGAAGGCGTGGCCTTCCGGCCAGACGAGAAGCCGCGCCTGCAGGCAGATCTGGGCCAGGCCAACTTCCTGGTGCTGCGCAACCACGGCCTGCTGACGGTGGGCAAGAGCATCGCCGACGCCTTCCTCTCGATGTATACCTTCGAGAACACCTGCCGCATCCAGATCGATGCCCAGGCCGGTGGCGGTGAACTGGTTCGGGTCGACCCGCGCATTCTGGCGGGCATGGCCGACGTCATGCGCGTGGCCACCGCGGGTCAGGGCGCGAACATCGCCTGGCCTGCCCTGCTGCGCCGGCTGGAGAGAACCGATCCGGGTTACCGGACCTGACACTCAATGCCCGGTGTGCTGGGCAGTGAAGGCGGCCATCCCGTCGAGAACAATGCGCAGGCGCATGGCTTCACGGGATTCACGCAGGCGGGGAACCGCGTGAAGCACCCGCTGCACTGTGCGCAGGCGTGACATCAGACGCTGGATGAAGGATGGCAAATCAGGGGGGGTGACCCCACGGGCGGCAAACGCCCGGACCGACGCGCTCCGGTAAGCCTGCAAGACATCCCGCACAGCGCCAGGGCCCATGGACTCCAGAAACCGGGCATAGGACATGAGCAGCTGCAGCGCGTCGTACAGCTGCACCTGATTCAGCGGCATCGCCGGGTACAGCGGTTCCTCGAAGTCCAGGCGGGCAAAGCGTTGACCGTCCCAGGTCAGGTTGCGCGCCTGGGCACCCCCATGCCAATGGCCACGGGCATGGAAGCCGGCCAGATCCTCGGCCGCCGCGCACATCAGTGGCAAGCGTTGCGGCAAGGGGGTTTCGTTGACGATGTGGTCGAAGGTTCGGCCGATGTCGCCCGTCACCAGCGACTGCCCGTCGAAAGCCAGCACCGGGGGCACCGCCTCGCCGGCGGCGCCCAGCGCCAGCAACCGCTGGTGTTCGTAGGCCAGCAGGGCCCGCCCATCGCGCTGATGGACCGCCTGCCAGGGCACCGAGACCCCGATGAAACGGGCCAGCAGCCATACGCCGGCCGATCGCCACGCACTGCGCAGCGGCCGGTCGGCGGTCTTGGTCCAGGTTTTGGGGGAGTTGGTCGGGTTCAAGGCCTGCGGATTATCCCGAAAACCGCAGACCTGCCGGACACTTTCAGCCCAGAACCTCGCTCAGCGCTTCGTC
>JAJPEW010000241.1 GCA_021166755.1 Hydrogenophaga sp.
CGGGGCCAAGCACTTCCGCATCTACTCCAAGAAACTGCCGGGCCAGACCGAGACCAGCTACACCACGGATCACTCCGCCGGCAGCTACGTCTACGCCACGCAGGGCCGGGTGCGCCTGTACCACCGCTATGGCAGCGGAGCACCGGCACTGGCGGCGGACGTGAAGAAACTGCTGGCCGAGGCTCGCTGAGGCCAGGCACCCACCGGGTGGGTGCCGGTCAACGATCAGTCGACCTTGGCGCCGCTGATCTTCACCAGCCGCTGGTACTTGGTGCGCTCCTGCTTGAGGAACGCGTCGAAGGCTTCCGGCGTGCTCGGCGCGGGATCGGCCAGCAGGTTGGCAAATCGTGCCTTGACCTCCGGTGAGCGCAGGGCCTCGGTGAACGCGGTGTTGAGCCGGCGCACGGTGTCGGCGGGCGTCCCGGCTGGCGCAATCAGGCCCCACCAGGTGTCGATCTCAAAGCCGGCCAGGGTTTCGGCCATGGCCGGCACATCGGGCAGCACGCTGCTGCGCTGGGCGGTGGTGACAGCCAGGGCGCGCAGCTTGCCCGCTCGGATGTTGGCCGCCGCGGTGGCCAGGTTGTCGATGTTGTAGTCCACCTGGCCCGACAGCAGGGCCAGCTGGGCCGGGTTGCCGCCGTTGTAGGGGATGTGCACCGCGAAGATGCCGGCCTGGTGCTTGAGCAGTTCGCCGGCCAGATGACCGGCGCTGCCGTTGCCGCCCGACCCGTAGTTGAGCTTGCCCGGGTTGGCCTTGGCGTACGCGATCAGGTCGGGCAGGGAGCGGATGTTCAGGCGCTGCGCGGTGTCAGCGTTCATCACCAGCACATTGGGCACGCGCAGCATTTGCGTCACCGGTGCGAAGTCCTTGGCCGGGTCATACGGGAGCTTGCTGAACAGCCAGGGGTTGATGCCGTGCGAGGCTGTGGTGGCGATGCCCAGCGTCAGCCCGTCCGGTGCGGCCTTGGCCACGGCACTGACGCCGATGTTGCCGCCTGCGCCGGGGCGGTTCTCGACGATGACCGTCCCCAGCGAGCCCTTGACCGCCTCGGCCAGAACACGGGCGGTGACGTCGATCGGACCGCCGGCACCAAAGGGCACCACGATGCGGGTGACCTTGTCGGACTGTGCGAGCGCAGGGGCTGCCATCAGGGCCGCAGCGGCCAGGGCCAGGAGTTGTCGGCGGGTGTTCACAGCTTGTCTTTCGCAGAGGTGAAGGAATCGGCAAAGAAGGCCTCGTCAGGCAGGCCGGCGGAGGCGTAATCGCGCCGCGCCGACTCCACCACGATGGGGGCGCCGCAGGCATAGACCTCGTGACCCGAGAGATCCGGGACGTCTTGCAGCACCGCCTGGTGCACGAAACCGGTGCGCCCGCTCCAGCCGTCTTCGGGCAGCGCATCGGAAATCACGGGCACGTAGCGCAGGTGGGGCATGGCCGCTAGCTGCTCGCGAATCCAGGCGTCCTGGTACAGGTCGGCCGGACGCCGGCCACCCCAGTAGAGGGTGGCAGGGCGGTTGATGCCCTTGTGCTGCATGTGCTCGATGAGGGCCTTGATGGGTGCGAAGCCGGTGCCCGACGCCAGGAGGATCATGGGTTTGCTGCTGTCCTCACGCAGGTAGAAGCTGCCGTAGGGGCCTTCGATCCGCAGGATTTCCTTTTCCTTCATGGCACCGAAGACGTGGTCGGTGAACTTGCCGCCGGGCATGTGTCGGATGTGCAGTTCGATGCCGGGCTGTGTGGCCTGCGTGTGGGGGGCGTTGGCCATCGAATAGCTGCGCCGGTCACCATCGCGCAACAGGAATTCGACATACTGGCCGGCGTGGTACTGGAAGGCGTCCGCCGCGGGCAGTTGCAGCTTCATGACGATCACATCGTGCGAAACACGTTCCAGGCTGTTGACGCGCACCGGCATTTTCTTGATCGGGAAGGCGCCGGCCTCCGTCACCTGGCGCGATTCGATGACCACGTCGGACTGCGCGGTGCCGCAGCAGGTCAGCACGTAGCCGGCCGCTTCCTCGTCGGCGCTCAGCGCCTTGGCCTGGTGCGGCCCGTGGGTGACCTGACCGGACACCAGCTTGCACTTGCAGGAGCCGCACGCGCCGTCCTTGCAGCCATAGGGCAGGCCGATGCCCTGACGGATGCCGGCGGCCAGCAGGGTTTCATCGGTGGTGGCGCTGAAGGTGCGGCCGCTGGGTTCGACGGTGATGGTGAATGTCATACTGGCAGGTGATTGGGGCGGCAGGCACCGGCGGTGCCCGTCGCGAACAGCAAACGCAAATTGTCTCAAATATCCTCTGACATGGGTCTCATTGGTGCTTTGCCGGCCAGGTTCCGGCGCGAACGCGTGCTGATCGTCGGTTGCGGTGACGTCGGGCAGCGGGTGGTGCGGGAGCTGGGCCACGGCCGCCGGCTGCAACTGCTGGCGCTGACGTCCACGCCTGAGCGGCGCCCGGGTCTGCGCCAGCGCGGCGTCCGCCCCCTGCTGGGGAATCTGGACGATCCGAAGTCGCTGGCCCGCCTGGCCGGCGTCGCGACCCGGGTGCTGCACCTGGCACCGCCGCCCTCGCAGGACCTGGCTGACTGGCGACGCGATCCGCGCACCCGCGCCCTGTTGCGGGCGCTGGCATTGCGAACCCATCCTGCCACACTGGTCTACGGGTCCACCAGTGGGGTGTACGGGGATCGTCAGGGGCAATGGGTGGGGGAACACGCGATCGTCACCCCGCAGACCCCGCGCGCGTGGCGGCGGGTGGACGCCGAGCAGCAGGTGCACTGGTTCGGTCGCCGTCATGGGGTGAGGACCACGGTCCTGCGCATTCCGGGCATCTATGCGCCCGACCGGGAAGGCGGCACGCCGCGCGATCGGCTGCTTCGCGGCACGCCCGTGTTGCGCCCCGAAGACGATGTCTACACCAACCACATCCACGCCGATGATCTGGCGCGGGCCTGTGCCCGGGCATTGTGGATGGCCCGCCCGCAGCGCAACCTGCACGTGAGCGACGACTCGGACCTGCGCATGGGGGATTACTTTGATCTGGCGGCCGATCTCTATGGGCTGCCCAGGCCACCCCGCATTGCACGGGATGCGGCATCTGCCGAGTTGCCGCTGATGCTGCTGAGCTTCATGAGCGAGTCGCGGCGCCTGCGCAATGACCGGATCAAGCACGAATTGCGCTTGCGTCTGCGCTACCCCACGGTGAGCGATGGCCTTCGCGGCCTGGGTCACCCACCCGCCGAAAAACCGTAGCCACCCAGCACCCATCCCAGATAGGCGACATAGGCCGCCAGCAGCAGTGCGCCGGCCCATGGCTGGATCCGGGAGGCCCTTCTTCCGGGGCGCCATGCCAGAACGATCAGGGCCAGCGTGAGGCCGGCCATGGCGGGCAGATCCCGGTGCAGCGCGGCGTATTCCATCCCCACGGGGGTCAGCAGCACCGCCAGTCCCACCACCGCCAGCAGGTTGAACAGGCTGGCCCCCACCACATGACCGAGCACGAGATCGGACATGCCACGCCGGATCAGGGCCACACAGGCCACCAGTTCCGGCAGGGCCGTGCCCGCCGCCATGGCGGTCAGACCCACCAGCCACTCACCGGCACCGAGCCAGTGGGCCATGTCGGCCGCGGCCCAGACCAGCAGGCGGGCACTGGCGGCCAGAACGATGACACCCAGCGCGATCCACGCCCAGGCCCGCCAGGCCGGCATCGCCAGTGCCTGTGCGCCCTGGGCCGCCTCATTCGGCAACGGGTCATGGGGACTGCGCCGGATCTGGCGGACAGTCCACCCCAGCAACAGGCTGAAGGCCACCAGAAGACCCAGACCGTCCCATCGGCTGAGTTCGCGATCCAGTGCCAGCAGGGCGGTCAGGCCGATGGCCACCGCAAGCACCATCAGTTCCCGGGTCACCAGACCCGAGCGCACCACCAGCGGCCCGGCCAGGGCGGCGCTGCCCACGATCAGCGACAGCAGCACCATGTTGGCCCCCCATGCGGTTCCCACGGCCAGCGAGGGGGATTCGGCCAGGGCCGCCACCACGCCGACCGCCAGTTCCGGCGCAGCCGCGCCGAAGCCTCCCACCAGCAGACCCACCAGGCGCGGCGACATGCCACTGTGGGCGGCCGCCGCGACCGTGCCATCGACCAGGCGGTCAGCACTCCAGGTGAGCAGGGCCAGGGCCAGGAAGAAGGCGACAACCGAATAGATCATGGCGCGTGAGGACGATGTGCGCGGATTGTGACAGGACGACGGGGGCGGTCATCCGGGCACAATAGGCAGGATCTCCTTGCACGCCATGCCCCTGCGACATCCGCCCTTGCCCCAACGTCTGCCGTCTGCTTCTCTGGCGGTTCGCCTGGCGCTGGCACTGGGGGCATCGGTCCTCATCCTGGCGGCCCTGTGGTGGTGGCGCCCGGCGCTGTTGCTGCCTGGTACCCGAGGCCTGGTGATGGAGGGAGGGGATCCGTACCTGCGGGCCCTCATGCGCACCATCTCGGCCAGCGAATCCAATGTGCTGCGCCCCTATCACGTGGTGCATGGCGGCGATTCGGTGGTGTCGCTGGATCAGCACCCCAACCGCTGCGAGTCGATCGGCGGGGGGCCGAACCGGGGCAATTGTTCCACCGCTGCCGGTCGTTACCAGTTGCTGTACGGCACCTGGCTGGAGCTGGCCGCCAAGCATCACCCGGACCACACGGACGACCCGCTCGACGCCACTCGCCTGAGCTTTGCTCCGCGCTATCAGGATCTGGTGGTGCATGCCTGGCTGGCCGATCCGCGGGCCTGGGGCGGCATGGATGTGGCGCAACAGCTCAGACAGGGCCGGGTGCAGCCAGTGCTGCGGCGTCTTTCGTCGGCATGGACCAGTCTGGGTTACGGCATCGAGAGCAACCGCATGTCGCGGCAGCTGCCGCGCATCTACCAGGACCTCTTGCGCGAAGAACTGGCGCGGGCCGGTGTGGATCCGGCGGATCCGGCGCCCAAAAGAAAGGACCGCGCGGCCGATGCCGGGCGGTCCTGACCTGGTGCCGGAGGCCGGACTCGAACCGGCACACCATCTCTGGCGGGGGATTTTGAATGAAATGCGCTTAGAAAATATAATAAAAAATCAAATAGTTATAAAAGTAGGTCGCAACTTTGCAAATTCTTTGCAAGAATGCAGCAATGCCCCAGCAATGTTGCCCACAATATGAATGACCTGTTGGAGAAGGTGGCCGTCGATGACGGTCTGTACATCTACCTTCAACGTAACAGCAAAGTCTGGCTTGCCCGCTTTAAGGTCGGCGGTAAGTGGATGTCTCGCACGACCAAGCAACGAGACAAAGCGCTGGCTGTAAAGGCCGCTATCCGTGTCAAAGCTGAGTGCGAGATCAAGCACGAAAACGGCATCACGATACAGACCAAAGCCTTCAAGCACGTTGCCCAGCTTGCCATCGACAGGATGGACATGCAGCCCCCCGGCTCAAAAGGCTACACCACCTTAGTCGACTACAAGTTGGTGCTGAAGCGGTATCACATCCCATTCTTTGATCGCCTGCACGTTACTAGCATCGACCAACAAAAGCTCGCTGACTTTGATCTGTGGCGAGCGAAGGAGATGGGTCGAACACCTGCGCAGTCAACCTTGTTGACCCACAACGCTGCATTGCAGCGAGTGTTTGACGAGGCAGTTCTACGAAAGTGGATGAGTCCGGGCCAGGTGCCGTCGCTCAGTGTCAAGACTGGGGTGGCGGCCTCAAGGCGTGACTACTTCACGGAAGCTGAGATCAAGAAGATCACGAATGCTTTTCCGGCGTGGATCGAGGCAGGGCGGAAACAGGTATC
>JAJPEW010000278.1 GCA_021166755.1 Hydrogenophaga sp.
TCGCATTTGCTGCTGGCGCCGCTGTTTCCGGTGTTCATCCGGGACTTCGGGCTGAGCTATGGCGATGTCGGCCTGCTCATGAGCATCTTCTTTGTCATCTCCGGCATCGGGCAGGCCATGGCGGGCTTTGTGGTGGACCGCATCGGCGCACGTCCGGTGCTGTTCGCCGCCGTCAGCTGTTTTCTGCTGGCCTCGCTGGCGGCATCGATGGCCACCGGCTACAGCGGTCTGGTGCTGGTGGCCGCGCTGGCGGGGCTGGGCAATGCGCCTTTTCACCCGGCCGACTTCACCATTCTCAACCAGCGGGTGTCCGCCGCACGGCTGGGCTATGCCTTCAGCGCCCACGGGCTGACCGGCAATCTGGGCTGGGCGCTGGCGCCGGCCTTCCTGGTGGGCATCACCGCCATGGCCGACTGGCGCACCGCCTACCAGGCCGCCGCGGTGTTCTACGTGGGGGTGTTGGCCGTGCTGTTCTGGCAGCGCGACCGCCTGCGTACCCAGGTCGTGGTACGCCACGCCGATGCCCCAGGCGGATCCGATCTGGCCTTTCTGAAGCTGCCGGTGGTCTGGTGGTGCTTTGCGTTCTTCTTTCTCTCGACCATGACGCTGGCGGTGGTGCAGAGCTTTGCGCCGTCCATTCTCAAGGCGGTGCATGGGGTGAGCGTGGAGGCCGCCACGCTGACCATCAGCGCCTACATGCTCTGCGGCGCCGTGGGCATGTTCGTGGGCGGCTTTGTGGCCACCTGGGGGCAGCATCGGCACTGGTCCAGTGACCGCGTTGTAGCGTTTTCCATGACGGGCGGGGCCTTGCTGCTGCTGGTCTGTGCCACCGGATGGCTGGGCGCCACCGGCACCATGGTGGGCCTGGCCATCACCGGCTTTGCCGTGGGGGTGGGCGGGCCCAGCCGCGACATGATGATCAAGAAGGCCACGCCCAAGGGTGCCACCGGCCGTGTCTACGGCACGGTCTATTCGGGCCTGGACACCGGTTTTGCCGTCTCGCCGCTCATCTTTGGCGTGCTCATGGACCACGGCTGGTACGCTGCCACCCTGGCGGGTGCCGCGCTGGTGCTGCTCGTGTCGGTGTACGCCGCCGTGGGCGTGGGCCAGCGCACCCAAGCCCATTGAACCCCTTGAACCAACCACCCAAACCTCTCCCGACCATGACCCAGAAGCTTGCCGGCCACCTGCTTGTCGAATGCCTGATCGCCCAGGGCGTCACCCACGCGTTTGGTGTGCCGGGCGAGAGCTACCTGGCCGTGCTGGATGGTTTCCACGCCCACGCCGACCAGATCCGTTTCGTCATCAATCGCCAGGAGGGCGGGGCGGCCTTCATGGCCGAGGCGCAGGGCAAGCTGACCGGCCGGCCCGGCGTCTGTTTCGTCACGCGCGGCCCCGGGGCCACCAACGCCTCCATCGGCCTGCACACGGCGTTCCAGGATTCCACGCCCATGGTGCTCTTCGTGGGCGATGTGGCCAGCGATGCGCGCGACCGCGAGGCCTTCCAGGAGGTGGACTTTGCGGTCTTCTTCGGCCCCAGCACCAAGGGCATGGCCAAGCGGGTGGAGCGCATCGACGACGCGCGACGCATACCCGAGTACGTGGCCCGGGCCTTTGCCACCGCCATGAACGGCCGGCCCGGTCCGGTGGTGCTGGTGCTGCCCGAGGACATGCTCACGCAGACGGTGGAGGCGCAGCCCCTGCCGCGGGTGGAGCCGGTGCAGGCCTGGAGCGACCCAGGTGCCCTGCGGGACCTGCGCAGCCTGCTGCTGCAGGCGCAGCGCCCGCTGGTGCTGACCGGCGGGGGCGGCTGGACACCGCAGGCCGCCGCGGCGCTGCAGCGCTTTGCCGAGAACTGGCAGCTGCCGGTGGCCAACACCTTCCGCTTCCAGGACACCTTTGACAACCACCACCCGCTCTACGCCGGGGACATGGGTCTGGGCATCAACCCGGCCCTGGCCCGCCGCATCCGCGAGAGCGACCTGTTGCTGGCCATCGGCCCGCGCCTGGGTGAGTCCACCACCGGCGGCTACACCCTGATCCAGGCGCCGCTGCCGGCACAGAAGCTGGTGCACATCCACGCCAGCGCCGAGGAGCTGGGCCGGGTGTACCAGCCCGTGCTGGCCATCAACGCCACCATGAACGCCGCCGCGCGCAGCCTGGAGGTGCTGACGGCGCCCCCATCCGTGCCCTGGGCAGACTGGGCGGCCGGCTGCCATGCCGACTACCTGGCCAACATCGACGTGGGCAACTACGGCACCGTGCTGCCCGGCCCCATCGACATGCCGGCCATCATCCACACCCTGCAGAGTCACCTGCCGGCCGATGCGGTGCTGACCAACGGTGCAGGCAACTTCGCCAGCTGGCTGCACCGCTTCTACCGCTACCACGGCCTGGTCAAGGGGCAAAAGACGCAGCTGGCGCCCACCAACGGCGCCATGGGCTACGGCGTGCCGGCCGGCATCGGCGCGGCCATCATGACGGGGCGCACGGTCTTCACCATTGCGGGCGATGGCGACTTCCTCATGAACGGACAGGAACTGGCCACCGCCGTGCAGCATGGCGCCAAATCCATCATCCTGCTGCTCAACAACGGCACCTACGGCACCATCCGCATGCACCAGGAGCGCGAGTACCCGGCCCGCGTCAGCGGATCCGACCTGAAGAACCCCGACTTCTGCGCCCTGGCCCGTGCCTACGGCTATGCGGCCGAACGGGTCGAGGCCACCGCCCAGTTCGAAGGCGCCCTGCAGCGCGCCCTGGCGGCCGACACCGGCACCCTCATCGAGGTGATGCTGGATGCGGAAGTTCTCACCACACGGGCCACGCTGTCGTCCATTCGCCACGCTCCAAGGGCATAAGGCATGCCGCCCGGGTATTTCCCGGGATTGTGAATGGATCACAAAGTGGCGGGTAATGGCGTACGTCAGCCCGTAGCCCTTGCGGCCTACAGTTCCTCCATCAGTTCAACAAACCAACGGAGGAAATCAACATGTGGACCGCACAAGAAAAGCTCAGCATCAACGCCCACCGCGCCCCCTTTCACACCGGGTTTGACACCAGCCACGGCAGCGGGCTGGACCCCGCCCAGCTGCACCGTGTGCTGGATGAGGTGGACTACGGCCTGATGGTGGTGGATGCCCAGGGCAGACTGCACCACGTGAACCACCTGGCCCGCCATGAACTGGCCAGCGGCCGCACGCTGCTGGCGCACGACGGCGTGCTGATGGGGGCCACCATCGACATCACCGCCCAGGTGCAGGCGGCCATGGAACAGGCCCAGCGCGGCCAGCGCCGCCTGCTGCTGTTCACCCGCGGCAACCGCGAACTGTCGATGGCCTTTGTGCCCCTGAGCCACCCGCTGGAAACCGACAACCCCAACGTCCTGATTCTGCTGTCACGCCAGAGTACCTGCGACAACCTTGCGGTGCGCATGTTTGCCCGCAACCAGAGCCTGAGCCCGACCGAGGAATCGGTGCTCATTTCCCTGTGCTCGGGCATGGAGATCCCCGAGATTGCGCGCCAGAACCGGGTGGCCGAGTCCACGGTGCGCAGCCAGATCAAGGCCCTGCGCGAGAAAACCGGCTGTACCAGCATCCGCCAGTTGCTGCTGCGCGTCAATGCGCTGCCGCCGGTGGTGCCTGCCTTGCGGGTGATCACGCCCGTCGCGCACAATGGAGGTGAATTCACCCAGCCCTGATCCCTCCTGCCGATGTCCGATACCCTGCCGCCAGAGACTTCCCC
This sequence comes from Hydrogenophaga sp., assembly GCA_021166755.1. Classification (GTDB taxonomy): domain Bacteria; phylum Pseudomonadota; class Gammaproteobacteria; order Burkholderiales; family Burkholderiaceae_C; genus Hydrogenophaga; species Hydrogenophaga bisanensis. The sequence continues at coordinate 3,745 of JAJPEW010000278.1, forward strand.
CCACATCGAGGCCCTGGCGGCGCAGGGTGTGTCACGCCGCTACCGTCGCGGCGCCCTGATCATCCAGGAGGGCGAAACGGGGGACTCGCTCTACATCGTGCAGCAGGGCAAGCTGCGCGCCTTCCTGGCCGACGGTCATGGCAAGGAACTGACCCTGGGGGTCTATGGGCCGCTGGAGTATGTGGGAGAAATGTCCCTGGACGGTGGGCCCCGCTCGGCCAATGTGGAGGCGCTGGAACCCAGCACCTGCGCCGTCATCACCCGTCAGGTCCTGCTGGACTACATCGCCGCCCACCCCGAATTCGCGCTGGAGATGATGGCCCGCCTCATCCGCCGCGCCCGCATGGCCACCGAAAGCGCCCGCAGCGTGGCCCTGATCGACGTGTACGGCCGCCTGGTGCGACTGCTCAACCAGATGGCGCTGGAGCCCGACGCGCAAGGTGCCCGGCGCCTGAACGAACGGGTGACCCACCAGCAACTGGCCCAGCACCTGGCCTGTTCCCGCGAGATGGTCAGCCGCCTGCTCAAGGACCTGGAGACCGGCGGCTACATCGACGTGCGCGAGCGCTGGATCTGGCTGCTCAAGCCGCTGCCGGCGCGCTGGTGACGCGCCGGTCTCGGCTCTGCATCAAACGCCCTTGTCCAGCAGATCGCGCGCCACCTGCGGCGCGGCCATGCTGGTGCCCGCCAGCCGCACGGCGGCCGCACTGCGGGTGCCGGCTGCGCGGACACCCCACAGGGTGGCGTGGTCGTCGCTGATGGCCAGCCGCGATGGCAGCTTGCGCACGCCGGCGCGCTCGGTGCGGCTGGCGTCCGGATCGGGGATGCGCGGGCTGTAGCGTGCGGCCGGATCGGTGCTGCTGGCAAAGTAGCGGATGCCGCCCACCGTGACCACGTCCCGCGCGGTGGCCAGACCATTGAAGGTGCCACTGCGGCGGATGGGTGTCGGGTTGTCGGGGTGGTCGAT
>JAJPEW010000290.1 GCA_021166755.1 Hydrogenophaga sp.
GAAAACCTGCCCACGCGCAGCTTCACCAATCCGCAGGAGGTGCTGAAGGCGCTGACCGATACACCGGAAGCCGAGGGCCCGCAGATCCTCGTCAGCGACATCCGCATGCCAGGCGGTTCGGGGCTGGACCTGCTCGAGAAAGTCAAGGAGCGCTTGCCCGGCCTGCCAGTGATCATCATGACTGCGTTCTCCGACCTGGACAGTGCGGTGTCGGCCTTTCAGGGGGGCGCGTTCGAATACCTGCCCAAGCCTTTCGATCTGCCCAAGGCGGTGGAACTGATCCATCGGGCCGTGGCCGAGAGTCAGCGCGAAGAGGTGGCCCAGGAATCGATCACGGCGGCTCCCGAGATGCTGGGCCAGGCGCCAGCCATGCAGGATGTGTTTCGCGCGATCGGGCGGCTGTCGCAGAGCAACGTCACCGTGCTCATCACCGGTGAGTCGGGCTCCGGCAAGGAGCTGGTGGCCCGGGCGCTGCACAAGCACTCACCGCGTGCCAACGGTCCATTCGTGGCCATCAACACGGCGGCCATTCCCAAGGACCTGCTCGAGAGCGAGCTGTTCGGACACGAGCGGGGGGCTTTCACCGGGGCGCAGGCCATGCGTCGCGGCCGCTTCGAGCAGGCCGAAGGAGGCACGCTGTTTCTGGATGAAATTGGCGACATGCCCTTCGACCTGCAGACGCGCCTGCTTCGTGTCCTGTCGGACGGCCACTTCTACCGCGTCGGCGGGCACAGTGCCGTGAAGGCGAACGTGCGCGTCATTGCGGCGACCCACCAGCATCTGGAACAGCGGGTCAAGGAAGGCGCATTCCGTGAGGACCTGTTTCACCGGTTGAATGTGATCCGCTTGCGCCTGCCAGCCCTGCGCGAGCGCCGCGAGGATATCCCGATGCTGACGCGGCACTTCCTGCAGCAGAGCGCCAAGCAGCTGGGGGTGGAGCCCAAGCGCATCTCCGATGCGGCCTTGCGGATGCTGTCGCAATTCGACTTTCCGGGCAACGTGCGCCAGCTGGAGAACGTCTGTCACTGGCTGACCGTGATGGCGCCAGCCCAGGTGGTCGATGTCAACGATCTGCCGCCAGAGGTGCTGAACGGACAGCCGGTTCCGTTGCCGGAGGCCGAGCGCAGGGTGGATGAAAGGCCAGTTCCGGTGGAGGATTCCGTGGTCGCGATGACCCCCGTGACCTTGGCCAGCTTGCCTTCGGCGGTGGTTCAGGCCGGATCGGTGATGGCACCGGCTGGGGGCTGGGAGGGTGGTTTGCAGGCCGAGGCCCGCCAACTGTTGGAGAATGGGCGAACCGACGTCTGGGATGTGCTGACCCGCCGTTTCGAGACCTGCCTGATCCAGACCGCGTTGGTCAACACCCGCGGTCGCCGGATCGAGGCGGCACAGAAACTGGGCATCGGCCGCAACACCATCACCCGCAAGATCCAGGAACTCGGGATGGACGACGATTGAGCGGGCGGGCTCAGCTCCCGAGGGTCAGAACGACCGGGGCGTGATCGCTGGGCTGCTTGTTCTTGCGCGGGGCGCGATCGATGGTGCAGGCAGAGGCCCTGGCGCGGACCGCATCGCTGATCAGAATGTGGTCAATGCGCAGGCCCCGGTTCTTCTGGAAGCCCAGCATGCGGTAGTCCCACCAGCTGAAGCTCTTGGGCGGCTGGTCGAACAGCCGGTGGGCATCATGCAGTCCCAGACCGATCAGCGCCTGCAGATGGGTGCGTTCTTCGGTCGTGCAGTGAATGGTTTCACGCAGGCCGTCCGGGTCCCAGACATCGGCGTCGTCAAACGTGATGTTGAAGTCGCCCATCAGCACCAGTTCGGGGTGGCGGGCCATTTCGGTGCGCACCCATTCGCGCAGCGCGTCCAGCCAGCGCATCTTGTAGGCGAACTTGTCGCTGCCCGGCTCCTGGCCGTTGGGGAAATAGGCTCCGATGACGCGGATGCCGTCGATCGTGGCGCACAGCACGCGTGACTGCTCGTCCTCGAAGCCGGGGATGTTGCGGATCACCTCGATGGCGGGCGAGCGGCTGATGAGTGCCACCCCGTTGTAAGTCTTCTGCCCGAACCACTGGGCCTGGTAGCCCGCATCGGCAAAGGCCTGGGCCGGAAACTTGTCATCGGTGAGCTTGAGTTCCTGAAGGGCCAGCACGTCGACCGGGTTGGCTGCCAGCCATTCCAGCACCTGGGGCAGACGGACATTGAGCGAGTTGATGTTCCAGGTGGCGAGCTTCATGGCGTGCGGGTGTAGGTGACGAAGGCAAAGGGCAGGCCGCTGGCGCTGACATGGGCTTCACGGGCGGTCTCCTGCCACACGGCGCCGAGCGCCGGCGCGAAGGCGTCGCCGTCGAAGTCGCGGTCGATCTCGGTGACCACCACGCGGCTGGCCAGCGGCAAGGCCTGTGTGTAGATCTGCGCACCACCGATCACCCAGGCGTCGGTATCCGGTGGACACAGGGCGCGGGCCTCTTCCAGCGAGTGCGCCACGCTGGCGCCATCGGCCACCCAGTTCCTGTCCCGGGTGACCACGATGTTGAGGCGGCCAGGCAGGGGCCGGAACTTCGGTGGCAAGGAGTCCCAGGTCTTGCGGCCCATGATCACCGGGCAGCCCAGGGTGGTGCGCTTGAAATGCGCGAGGTCTTCGGGCAGGTGCCAGGGCAGTTGGTTGTCCTTGCCGATCACGCCGTTGCGGGCGCGGGCGTAGATGAGGTTCAGGCGGGCTGGAGTCGCGGGGGTCATGCCCGGATTGTGCCGCGGGTGGGCCAGAGCACGCTGGCGATCGCCATCATCACGAAGCCCATGGCCAGCCAGTCTTGCCAGTGCGGGACTTCGCCGACGATGAAAGTGGCGCTGAGCGTGCCGACCAGCGGGATGGCCATGACGCTCATGGCGCTGGTGGCCGGCGGCAGGTCGCGGGCCATGCCGAACCAGATCAGCTGGGCGAAGCCATAGTTGATGAGCACGCCGTAGGCCAGGCTCAACCACATGGACAGGCTGAAACTCGCGATTTTCGGAACCGGTTCGGTGGCAAAGGCCAGCACCCACAGCACCAGGGAGCCCAGCAGCAACATCCAGACCGTGACCGCCAGCGGGGACAGCGTCAGCTTGGCGCGCCGGAACATCAGGGTGCCCAAGGCCCAGCAGATGGCGGCACCCAGCATCCAGGCGATGCCTGCCGGACGGCCCGAGAGTTTCTGCAGTTCGTGCCAGAGCAGCAGGGCAATGGCCAGCGCCGCACAAATGACCGCCACCCGAACGCGTGGCGTGATGCGTTCGCCGAAGAAGGCCGCCCCCAGCAGGACGGTGAAGATGGGCATGGTGAAACCCAGGATGGCCGCGCGGCCCGAGGCCAGTTCCTGCACACCGAAGATGGACAGGGTGTGCCAGCCCAGCACGTTGGGCAGGCCGAGCCACAGGATGGTCAGCCACTCGCGCCCGGTGGGATGCATGCGCTGTCCCTTGGCGGCCACATACACGAACAGCCATGCGGCCCCCAGGAGCATGGTGCTGGCACGGAAGTACAGTGGCGTGAGCTGCTGCAGGGACAGCTTCATCATGGGCCAGTTGACGCCCCACATGAGCGTGAGGGCCAGCAGCGCCCAGAGCTGGCGTCGCGACATCATGGGCGGAACCTGGTGGTCAGACAGCCACAGGCGCCTTGATCGCCGGATGGCACTCGTAGCCGACGACCTCGAAATCCTCGTACTCGTAGTCGAGGATCGAGGCGGGCTTGCGTTTGATGTTCAGCGTCGGGTAGGCAAAGGGCTGGCGGGCCAGCTGGGTCTGGACCTGTTCGACATGGTTGTCGTAGATGTGGCAGTCGCCGCCGGTCCAGATGAAGTCGCCGACGTCCAGGTCGCACTGCTGGGCCAGCATGTG
>JAJPEW010000122.1 GCA_021166755.1 Hydrogenophaga sp.
GAAGACCCGGACCGAACTGGTGGTCTACATCACCGACACCCGGGGCAAGGTGCTGTTCCACACGGATCCGGATCTGATCGGCGAAGACTTCTCCCGCTGGCGTGACGTGGCGCTGACCCTGCGCGGAGCGTCTGGGGCCCGCACCACCCGCACCGATCCGATCGATGAGACCAGCAGCTCCAGGTTTGTGGCAGCACCGGTCATGGGCACCGAGGGGCTGCGCGGGGTGCTCAGCGTGGGCCAACCCACCGCCAGCCTGCAGCCCTTCATCACCCTGGCCAACGCGCACTTCTGGCAACGCGGCGGGCTGATCCTGCTGGCGGCCCTTCTGCTCGGCGGCGCCATGGCCTACTGGCTGACCCATTCGATCCGCCGCCTGGTCAGCTATGTGGAACGGGTGCGCCATGGCGAGCGGGCCAGTCCGCCCGTGATGGGTGAGCCGGAACTGGATCGGCTGGCGCAGGCCACGGGCGCCATGCGAGAAGAAATCGAGGGCAAGGCCTATGTGGAGAACTACGTCCACACCCTCACCCACGAGATGAAGTCGCCCCTGTCGGCCATCCGCGGTGCTGCCGAACTGCTGCAGGAGGCAGACTTGCCCGAGGAGGCACGCCAGCGGTTCACACAGAACATCGATGCCGAGTCGGCGCGGCTGCAGCGCCTGATCGACCGCCTGCTGTCCCTGGCAACGGTGGAAAAGCGCCAGCAGCTCGACAGTGTCGAGCGGATCGACCTGCAGACCTTGCTGGCCCAGGAACTGCAGGCCAAACAGAGCCTGGTCAGCCGCAAGCAGCTCAGGGTGGAGATGCATGTCACACCGGGGCTGCAGGTGGATGCCGAGCGCTTCCTCATCGAGCAGGCGCTGAGCAACCTGCTGGACAACGCCATCGATTTCACACCGCCGGGCGGGCATATCCTGGTCAGGGCCGAGCTCACCGACCACGCACAGGTGAGGGTCGGCATCTTCAACGAAGGCCCCCTGGTGCCGGACTACGCCATCGAACGGGTGTTCGAGCGCTTCTACTCGCTGCCACGCCCCGACAGTCAGCGCAAGAGCACCGGGCTGGGCCTGAGTCTGGTGCAGGAGGTGGCCCATCTGCACCGGGGTTCGGTGAGGTTGTCCAACGTACCCGGCCAGGGTGTGCAGGTGGACCTGACCCTGCCTCAGGTGCAGCGCGGCGCCGCCGCCGGTCGTCGGGCCTGACGGTCAGGCAGCGGCCGGTCGCGCCCGGTGTCGCCAGCCGTCAACCGAGTAGAGCAGCAGGGCGGTCCAGATCAGGGCAAAGCCGGCCAGCCGTGGTCCGGCAAAGGGCTCGCCGTAGAGCAGGGTGCCCAGGAACAGCAGGATGGTGGGCGTGAGGTACTGCAGGATGCCCATGGTGGACAGCGGCACCCGCCGGGCACCGGCCGAAAACAGCAGCAGCGGAATGGCGGTGACCGGGCCGCAAAGCAGGAACAGCAACCAGGTGTGCGTGTCGTGCGCGGGCATGCTGCCACTCTGGTGGCCCCACAGCAACGCCACGGCCGCCAGCGGGGCCAGCAGCATGGTCTCCAGCGACATGCCCTCCAGAGCACCCAGCGGCGCGAGCTTGCGGATCAGGCCATAGAAACCGAAACTCAGGGCCAGGCCCAGCGCGATCCAGGGCACATGCCCGGTGAGCAGGGCCAGCCACAGCACCCCGGCGGCGGCGATGCCGAAGGCCAGCCACTGCCCCGGACGGGGGCGCTCGTGCAGGAAGACGAAGCCCAGCGCCACGTTGACCAGGGGCAGGATGAAGTAACCCAGGCTGGCATCGAGCACATGCCCGTTGTTGACGGCCCAGATGTAGGTCAGCCAGTTGGCCGCCAGCAGCAGGGAGGAGACGGCGAAGGTGGCCAGCAGGCGCGGACTGCGCAGCGCCTCGCGCAGCCAGGTCCAGCGGCGCAGGGCCGCCAGCACCAGCAGCACAAAGGCCAGCGACCACACCATGCGGTGCAGCACCACCTCGAGCGAGCCGACGTGCTGCAGCTGCTTGAAAAAGAGCGGGAACAGGCCCCAGAGGCCATATGCCGAGATCCCGTACAGAAGACCCTTGCGCGTCATGCGGCGCACCCGGTCATGGCCTGCCAGCCTGGCCAGCCCTCACGCGCGATGGCGAACTTGCGGGTGGCGGCGCTCCAGCTTTCGCCGGCGGCCATGGCGTCCGCAAAGGCTTGCGGATCGGTCACGCGCGTGCCGCCCAGCAGCGTGACGCCGCGGGCGAACAGGGCATCGGGCCAGAGCCCGGCCGACGGGCCGATGACCGCAAAGCGCGTGGCCTGCGGGGCGGCCGCCAGCATGTCGTCCAGGCTGTCGTTGAGCAGCATGGTGGACGTGCCGACCACGGTGTTGCAGGTGGCCAGCAGCCCACGGTCGAGGCCGATGGTGATCTGCGGGTAGCGGGCGCGCTGGCGCTCCACCATCTCGGTGTTCATCTCCACCACGCTCAGGCGCCCGCCAGCCTCGGCCACGCGTTGCACCAGCGGGGGGAAGAAGCCGATCATGCCCAGGTGGTCGTTCGGACTCAGCACCACATCGCCCAGCGAGTTGCCGGCCGCAGGTGGCTCATAGCCAATGCGCCGCCAGACCGAATCGGTGAGGGCGTTGATGGCGGCCAGGGCCACGGCGCGGGCCACCTCGTCGCCATCCGTCAGGGCCCGCGCCAGCACCATCGGGTCGGCACCGGCCAGGGGGGCAGAGCGGCGGCCATGCTGCGCGAGCAGGCCACGCAAAGTGCTGCCCAACAGCACGTACGACAGGCCGAAGGCCCCGTCATCCAGCTCGATGGCGCAGAACTCGGCGTCGTGCTCGCCGGGCTGGAGCTCGCCACCGGGCAGATGAAGGCGGCGCACCGCGGGCGCGCGCCATCGCAGGCCGATGGTGTCGAGCTGCCGAAGGATCTCGGCAGCGATGGAAGGTGAGCCAGCGTTCATACGGGCATGGTACCGGGTCCTGGGTGCGCGTCCGGCGCTTCAGGCACGCGCCCGGTGAGCCAGCGGTCGTGCGTCAGAGAAGCCGCGCAATCAGCGCACCTTCGCTTGGGCCGTTCAGCGGCACCCAGACGCGGATCGGGCTGCCTTGCGCCACCTCAATGGCCTGACCGTCCTGGTTGTGCATCTGGCCCAGCTCGATGATGCGGTTGCCGGCGGGGTGGATGACTTCCAGCTTGTCGCCCACGGCGAAGCGGTTTTTGGCCTCCACCTCGGCCCAGCCGTCTTCGCGCACCTGCAGCACCTCGCCCACGAACTGGCTGCGCTGGCCCTGCGAGCTGCCGTTGATGTAGTTCTGGTAGTCCTGGCTGGGCCGGCGCTCGAGCAGGCCGCCGGGGTAGCCTCGGTTGGAGAGGCCCTCCAGCTCCAGCAGCAGCTCAGGGTTGAAGGGCTTGCCGGCCACCGCGTCGTCGATGGCGCGGCGGTAGACCTGCGCGGTGCGCGCCACGTAGTAGTGGCTCTTGGTGCGGCCCTCGATCTTCAGCGAGTCAATGCCCATGGCCGCCAGCCGGGCCACATGCTCCACCGCACGCAGGTCCTTGCTGTTCATGATGTAGGTGCCGTGCTCGTCCTCCATGATGGGCATGAGCTCGCCCGGGCGGCCGGCTTCCTCGATCAGCCAGACCTTGTTCGCCTCGGGGTGGCGCTGGCCGTTGCCGGTGGTCGAGAAGGCGCTGGCCGCTTCCTCGTCTTCCTTCGCAAAGTTGAAGCCGTCCAGCGTCTGCAGCGGGGCCGCGTCGCCGGTGTCGGTCTCTGTGGTGGCGCCGTGCGTCTTGTACTCCCAGCGGCAGGCGTTGGTGCAGGTGCCCTGGTTGGGGTCGCGCCGGTTGAAGTAGCCGCTGAGCAGGCAGCGCCCGGAGTAGGCAATGCACAGCGCGCCGTGCACGAACACCTCCAGCTCCATGTCGGGGCAGTCGTTGCGGATGGCCTCCACCTCGTCCAGGCTCAGCTCGCGGCTGAGGATGATGCGCGTCACCCCCTGCTTCTGCCAGAACTTCACCGCCGCGCTGTTGGTGGTGTTGGCCTGCACCGACAGGTGGATGGGGATTTCGGGCCAAAGGCCCTTTTCCATCTGCTCGCGCACCAGCATGATCAGCCCCGCGTCGGCCATGATGAAGGCGTCGGGCCGCAGTTCCACCACCGGCTGCAGGTCGCGCAGGTAGGTGCGCAGCTTGTCGTTGTGGGCGATCAGGTTGCTGGTGACAAAGAACTTCTTGCCACGCTGGTGCGCTTCGGAAATGCCCTGGGCAATCTGCTCCAGCCGGAACTCGTTGTTGCGGGCGCGAAGGCTGTAGCGAGGCTGGCCGGCGTAGACGGCGTCGGCGCCAAAGTCGAAGGCGGCGCGCATGCGTTGCAGCGAGCCGGCGGGCAGGAGCAGTTCGGGTGATTTCATGGTGAACCTGATATTGTCCCGGAAGCGGCCGTTTCACACAATTCAGCGGCCAGGTGCCCTTGCGAGAAGGATGGACGACCGTGTACAACCCGAGCCACTTCGACACATCAGACGACCGCGCCGCCCTGCTGGCGCTGATGCGCGCCCACCCGCTGGGCGCCCTGGTCACCCATGGCCCGCAGGGGCTGGACGCCAACCACCTGCCGTTCGAGGTCGACGAGGCTGCCGGCGTGCTGCGCGCCCACGTGGCCCGCGCCAACCCGCTGTGGCAGCAGGTGCCAGCCGAAGGCATGTCGGCGATGGTGGTCTTTCGGGGCGATGACGGCTACATCTCGCCCAACTGGTATCCCAGCAAGCACGAAACCCATCGTCAGGTGCCCACCTGGAACTACCAGGTGGTGCATGTGCACGGCCAACTGACCGTCATGGACCAGGAACGCTTCGTGCGCGGCCTGGTGGCGCGCCTGACGCGCGAACACGAAAAGCGATCGAACCAGCCCAAGCCCTGGATGATGGGCGACGCACCGGCCGACTACATCGACCAGATGCTGGCCGCCATTGTGGGCATTGAGGTCAGCCTGCAGCGGCTGGAGGGCAAGTTCAAGCTGAGCCAGAACAAGGAGGCACGCGACCGCGAAGGCGCCATCGCCGGGTTGGCCGACCGACAGTGCCTTGGGCTGGCCGATGCCATGCGCGCCTTCCAGCCAAAGGACTGAAGCCTTCAGCGCAGATCCATGCAGTTGGCGTAGAAGGTGGTGGTGGCCGGCCAGTCCGAGAACACGCCCATCACCCCAACGTCCTGCGCCAGCACGTGCAGGGCCTGCAGCATGTCACCCTCGCGCCGCACGGCGCTGTCGAAGGTCTGGTAGTACCAGCCGTTGTTGCCGTCGGCCAGCACGCCCGAACGCTCCAGCGTCCAGGTGATCAGGTCCAGACCGGCGGCCTTGGCATCCCTGGCGGCCTGCGAGGGCACGATCCTGCCGTTCTCCGCGGCCAGCAGGGCAAAGGTGGGTGGCGCCCAGATGTTGATGCCTTTGGCCTTGTAGTCCTTCAGGGTGGCCAGATCGGGCAGGTCGGCGGCCTTGTCGGCGTCATCCAGGTACACCGCCTGCTGGCCGAAAGCCGGTTCTTTGGCCACCCAGTACAGCACATCCCGGATGTCGAAGGATTGCGGGTACACCTGCCGCGCAGGCACACTGGCGCGTTTGTACTCGTCGATCATCTTCTGTGCGTAGGCTTCCTGGCTGAAGCCGTTGAACGGCATGGGCACGCTGGGGCTCTTGAGTTCGGGGGTCATCTTGACGCCCAGCCGTTTGAACAGCTCGATGCTCTCGGCGTGGGTCATCAGCGTCCCGCTGGTCGGACCCGAATACAGGTCGGTGCGCCAGTTGGCGGTGCCGGCCACGTACTGCGCAGGCGTGCGGGCGGCCGGGTTGAAGGCGTCCATCTTTCCCCTGAGGGTGCGGAACTCGGCCAGGGTGATGTCGCTGGTGCGGCACTCGGCCTTGGCTGGCGTCACGACCTTGCCATCGGCGTCGAGTACGGCGGGCACAAAGGGCTGGGTGCACTTGGCCGCCAGCGGGGTGAGCAGGATGTTGGTGGTGGTGTGCAGGTCGTTCTGGGCGTGGCGGCAGACCAGTTCGTGATCCTTGGTGAAGGTCACGTCGCATTCCAGAATGCCGGCACCCATGCGGGCGGCCGCCACATAGGACTCCACCGTGTGTTCGGGGAACTGCATCGGCGCTCCGCGGTGGCCGATGGAAAAGTCGCGCGGGGTGAAACGGCCGCGTTGGGCGCATTGCTGGAGCTGCTGCTTGAGCGGACCGTCGGCCATGTCATCGGCGAGAAAGAACGGGCGCGGTCCCAGCTGCACATGGCTGGGGCGTTCCATGGCGCCGGTGGCACGGGCTGGGGCGGTGATGGGTTGTGCCCAGACCGCGGCGCTCAGCAGGGCGGCGGTCGCAGTGATGGCGTGGCGAAGCATGTTCGGCATGGTTTCCTCCCGGTCTGTAGCGGTCATGATGTCTCACCTGGCCTTGGTCACGCAAGGGCAGGTGGGCTGGCGCATCATCCGTCGCCGGCGTGAAAGCCGTGTGACGGCCTTTCAGTCCCCAGAGGCGTTGGATGCGCGCCGCAGCAAGGTGTGGCGATCCTGATCGTTGCCCGCGAGGCTGGCCGCGCGTTCGAAGGCGCTGCGGGCTTCGGCATGCCGGCCCAATCGCTCTAGCAGGTCACCATGCACCGCCCATAGCCAGGGGTAGCGCTGCAGGGTCTTGTCGTTGAGCAGAGGTGTGACCACGGCCAGACCAGCGGTGGGCCCTTCGGCCATGCCCACCGCCACGCCGCGGTTGAGTTCGATCACGGGCGATGGGGCGACTTGCATCAGTTCAGCATAGAGCATGGCGATGCGATGCCAGTCGGTGTCGCGGGCCTGCAGCGCGCGGGCATGGCAGGCTGCAATCTCCGCCTGCAGCCGGTAGCGGCCTGCGCCTTGATCCAGCGCCTGGGCGCGGTCCAGGGCGGCCAGACCGCGGCGAATGAGCAGCCGGTCCCAGCGGGCCCGGTTCTGATCGGCTAGCAGAATGGGGCGTCCCTCAGGGTCGGTGCGCGCGGCGGTGCGCGAGGCCTGGATTTCCATCAGCGCGACCAGGCCATGCACCTCGGCCTCCTCAGGCGCCAGTTGCGCCAGCACACGCCCCAGGCGCAGGGCTTCGTCGCACAAGGCGGGGCGCATCCAGTGGGTGCCGCTGGTGGCGGTGTAGCCTTCGTTGAAGATCAGGTAGATCACCTCCAGCACAGAACCCAGGCGGCGGGCCAGTTCCTGACCCTGGGGGACTTCGAAGGGGGCACCCGCGTCGGTCAGTGCGCGTTTGGCCCGCACGATGCGCTGGGCCATCGTGGCCTCGGGCACCAGGTAGGCCCGGGCGATCTCGGCCGTCGACAGACCGCCCAGCAGCTTGAGCGTGAGTGCCACCCGGGCTTCGGCGCCCAGCACCGGGTGGCAGGCGGTGAAGATCAGCCGCAGCAGGTCGTCACCGATGGCAGCCTGTTCCCGCCGGTGATCGAGCTCGTCGCTGAAGTCGGGCACCACATGGGCCTGCAGCGCTTCGGTGTCGGCGGCGATGTCGTCGTGTCGCTGGCTGGTCATCTGCCGGTGGCGCAGGTGGTCCAGGGCGCGGTTGAGGGCGGTGGTCATCAGCCACGCGGCTGGCTTGTCGGGCATGCCGTCCAATGGCCAGCGTTCCAGCGCTGCGACCAGTGCATCCTGTGCCAGCTCTTCAGCCACGCCAAGGTCCCGCACCCGCCGTGCCACGGCCGCCACGATGCGGGCGGACTCGATGCGCCAGACGGCGGCGATGGTGTCGTGAACC
>JAJPEW010000152.1 GCA_021166755.1 Hydrogenophaga sp.
GGGCAGCTGGTGATCCGCGAACGGGTTTCGCGCCAGGATGTGGCCAAGATGATCGGCGCTTCCCGGGAGATGGTCAGCCGGGTCATGAAGGATCTGGAGGACCGCGGCTTCATCGAGTCGGCCGAGGACGGCAGCACGATCATCAAGGAGCGGCTCAATTCCCTGGGTTGAGGCGATCCTGGTTTTTCCATGGGGTAAGCTCGCACCCGGATCGTTGCGAGCGACATGACCTATACACTGAACACACTCAATGCCGACCGGGCCGCTCAAGGGCCCTCGGGTCTGGCACGCTTTGCCCAGGAGATTGGCTTGGTGCTGGGCGCCGCCGCCTTGCTGTTTGCTTTGCTGGCACTGCTGACCCATTCACCGTCCGATAGCGCCTGGAGCACCTCGGGCACCAGTGCGGCCATTCACAACTGGGGCGGCCAGGCGGGCGCCTGGCTCTCTGATGGCGCCTATTTCCTCTTCGGCTTTTCCTGCTGGTGGCTGGTCTTCGCCGGGGCCCGGGCCTGGCTGTCGACGCTGGCGCGCTGGCTTCGGGGCCAGCAGGATCTTCCGCCCGCGCCGGGTGAGTCGGACGAGCCGGTCGCCTGGTGGCGCTGGCGGGGCCGGGCTGGGTTTTGGGCGGCGATGATTCTTCTGATGGTGGCCAGCTGCGTGCTGGAGTGGACGCGCCTGCACCGGCTGGACGGTCTGTTGCCCGATGACGCGGGCGGCGCCCTGGGGCATGCGCTGGGACCCCTGACCATGCGCTGGCTGGGTTTCACCGGCTCGGCCCTGTTCCTGCTGGCCATGCTGGTGCTCGCGCTGCCGCGGGTGTTCGCCTTTTCCTGGGGGCACTGGTCGGAGGCCCTGGGCAGCCGTCTGGAAGGCTGGTTCGAATCGCGCCGTGAAAAGCGCGAGGCGGATGAGGATCTGCGCATCGGCGAGCGGGCGGCACGTGAGCGCGAAGTCGTCGTGGCGGTGGAGCGCGAGGAGATCGAGGAGCATCACCCGACCCCCGTGTTCATCGAACCGGCGGTCGTCGAGGTACCCAAAAGCGAACGGGTGGCCAAGGAGCGCCAGAAGCCGCTGTTCACCGAACTGCCGGACAGCAAGCTTCCCCAGGTGGACCTGCTGGACAGCGCACCGGCGCAGCAACAGGGTGTGGACGCCCAGACGCTGGAGATGACCAGCCGCCTCATCGAGAAGAAGCTCAGGGACTTCGGTGTCGAGGTGCGGGTGGTGGCGGCGGCGCCGGGCCCGGTGATCACGCGCTACGAAATCGAGCCGGCCACGGGGGTGAAGGGCTCGCAGATCGTCAACCTCAGCCGCGATCTGGCCCGATCGCTGTCGCTGGTGTCGATCCGTGTGATCGAGACCATCCCCGGCAAGAACCTGATGGCGCTGGAGCTGCCCAATGCCAAGCGCCAGACCATCAAGCTCAGCGAGATCCTCGGTTCGCAGGTGTACAACGACGCCAAGAGCCTGCTGACCATGGGCCTGGGCAAGGACATCGCCGGCCTGCCGGTGGTGGCCGACCTGGCCAAGATGCCGCACTGCCTGGTGGCTGGTACCACCGGTTCGGGCAAGTCGGTGGGCATCAACGCCATGATCCTGTCGCTGCTGTACAAGGCCGACGCCAAGGACGTACGCCTGCTGCTGATCGACCCGAAGATGCTGGAACTGAGCGTCTACGAGGGTATTCCGCACCTGCTGTGCCCGGTGGTGACCGACATGAAGCAGGCGGCCAACGGCCTGAACTGGTGCGTGGCCGAGATGGAGAAGCGCTACAAGCTCATGAGCAAGATGGGTGTGCGCAACCTGGCGGGCTTCAATGCCAAGATCGACGAGGCCAAGGCGCGCGGCGAGCACATCGGCAACCCCTTCAGCCTCACGCCCGAGCAGCCCGAGCCGCTGGAGCGGCTGCCGCACATCGTGGTGGTGATCGACGAGCTGGCCGACCTGATGATGGTGGTGGGCAAGAAGATCGAAGAGCTGATCGCCCGCCTGGCGCAGAAGGCCCGCGCCGCCGGCATCCACCTGATCCTGGCCACGCAGCGCCCCAGCGTGGACGTGATCACCGGTCTGATCAAGGCCAACATCCCGACCCGCATTTCCTTCCAGGTCAGCAGCAAGATCGACAGCCGGACCATCCTGGACCAGATGGGTGCCGAGAGCCTGCTGGGCATGGGCGACATGCTCTACATGCCCTCGGGCACCGGTTTCCCGATCCGCGTGCACGGCGCCTTCGTCAGCGACGACGAGGTGCACCGCGTGGCCTCGTACCTGAAAGAACAGTACGGCGAGCCCAACTACATCGATGGCGTGCTGGAATCGGCGGCGGGCGATGGTGATGGCGGAGATCTGCTGGGCGAAGGTGGTGAGGGTGGTGAAAAAGACCCGCTGTACGACCAGGCGGTGGCCATCGTGCTGCAGGACCGAAAGGCCAGCATCTCGTATGTGCAGCGCAAGCTCAAGATCGGTTACAACCGCGCCGCCCGCCTGCTGGAAGACATGGAGAATGCAGGACTGGTCAGCGCATTGACCTCCAGCGGCCAGCGCGACATCCTGGTGGCACCGCGAGGGGATTGAACCCGGCTCGCAGCGCTCCGGAAACTCCCGGACCACAGGAGGGTCCCAGTTCCATGAAAACATCCTTGCTCACGGCCCTGGCGGCCACTTTTCTGATGGGCTCGGCGTACGCCGACGGTTTGCAGGACCTGGAGCGTTTCCTGCGTGAGGTCACCGGTGGCAGCGCGTCGTTCACCCAGGTGGTGACCTCGCCCAAACGTGAGGGCGACACCCGGGCGCGCACCAAGACCTCCAGCGGCCGCTTCGACTTCCAGCGGCCCAACCGCTTCCGCTTTGACTACACCAGGCCTTTCGAGCAGACCATCGTGGCCGATGGTCAGACGCTCTGGCTGCACGATGTGGATCTCAACCAGGTGACAGCCCGCAAACAGCAGGATGTGCTGGGCAGCACGCCGGCAGCCCTCATTGCCGCGGGCACCGACCTCAAGTCGCTGCAGGGTGTTTTCGAGCTGGCTGCGCAGCCGGATCGTGACGGCCTGTCGTGGGTGGAGGCCAGGCCGCGCGAGAAGGACGGCCAGCTGCAGCGGGTGCGGGTGGGGTTTCGCGCCGGTCAACTGGCGGTGCTGGAGATCGCCGACAGCCTGGGCCAGCAGTCGGTGCTGACTTTCACCCAATGGCAGGCAGGTACGGCCCTGCCGGCGGAGCGTTTCCGGTTCAGCCCGCCGGCGGGTGCCGACGTGATTCGCCCTTGACCCCTCATGGCGACGGGCACGCATGTTCCGCTGGCTGAACGGCTGCGACCGCGCAGCCTCGGCGAGGTCATCGGGCAGCAGCACTTGCTGGGTGAAGGCATGGCCTTGCGCCTGGCCTTCGAGTCCGGGCAACCCCACAGCTGCATTCTCTGGGGGCCGCCGGGGGTGGGCAAGACAACCATTGCCCGGTTGATGGCCGATGCGTTCGACGCCCAGTTCATCACCATCAGTGCGGTGCTGGGCGGGGTCAAGGACATCCGCGAAGCCGTGGAACGCGCCGAGGCCGCGCGGGACGGGCTGCATGCGCAGCGCACCATCGTGTTTGTAGACGAGGTCCACCGGTTCAACAAGAGCCAGCAGGACGCCTTTCTGCCCCATGTGGAGAGCGGGCTGTTCACCTTCCTCGGTGCCACCACCGAGAATCCCTCGTTCGAGGTCAACTCGGCCCTGCTGTCGCGGGCGGCGGTCTATGTGCTCCAGCCCCTGGGTGAGGAGGATCTGCGTCAGCTGGTGAACCGGGCGCAGGGCATCGGTGCCGTGCCCGTGATCGAGAAGGCCGCCGAGGATCGGCTGGTGGCGTATGCCGACGGGGATGCCCGGCGTCTGCTCAACACGCTGGAGACGCTGGCCGTGGCGGCAGCGCGCGAAAAGCTGGCCGAGGTGACCGATGCCTGGCTGCTGCGCGTCCTGGGTGAACGCATGCGCCGCTACGACAAGGGCGGCGAGCAGTTCTACGACACCATCAGCGCCCTGCACAAGAGCGTGAGGGGATCGGATCCGGATGCGGCCCTGTACTGGTTCGTGCGCATGCTGGACGGCGGTGCCGATCCCCGCTACCTGGCCCGGCGCTTGATCCGCATGGCGGCCGAGGACATCGGCCTGGCCGATCCGCGGGCCTTGCGTCTGGCGCTCGATGCCGCCGAGGTGTACGAGCGGCTGGGCTCGCCCGAAGGGGAGCTGGCCTTGGCCGAATGTGTGGTCTACCTGGCCGTGGCCCCCAAGTCCAATGCGGTCTACAAGGCGTTCAACGAAGCCAAGGCCTTCGTCAAGAAAGATGGCAGCCGCCCGGTGCCCATGCATCTGCGCAATGCGCCCACGAAGCTCATGAAGGATCTGGATTACGGGAAAGGCTATCGCTACGCGCACGACGAGGCCGGTGGCTTCGCTGCCGGCGAACGATATCTGCCCGAAGGCATGCCTGACCCGGATTTTTACCGGCCGGTGGACCGAGGGCTGGAAATTCGTATTGGCGAGAAGCTCCGGGAGCTGCGTGCGCTGAACAATAAGAAAGTCTAATGAAATCTCTGTACTGTTGATGCAGGGCTGATGCTGTCGCCGAAACGAGGGTAAACCCGTGCGGCATAAGGGCTTGCACGCATCGGAAGGCGATTAACCCTTCGCTACAATCCCGCCACCAACCCGCAGACCGCCCTGTACACAGGTCGAGCCTGGCGGGTTTTTTGCTAGGTTGAAGCGGGTAAGAACACGGGACTCCTCGCCCTACCCGGGCGCGGGATCGGATCTCCCGGTCGGTGTCCCGGCCTGTCACAAACACGGAGTAACTTCATGGACGTCTTGCTGCAGCAGATCATCAATGGTCTGGTCCTGGGCAGTATGTATGCGCTGGTGGCCCTCGGGTACACCATGGTGTACGGCATCATCGGACTCATCAACTTCGCGCACGGCGACGTGCTCATGGTCGGCGCGCTGACCAGCTGGACCATCATCCGCCTGATGATGGAAGCTTCCATCGGCTTGCCGGGCTGGATGATCCTGCTCATGGCCACCGCGATTGCGATGGTGGTGTGCGCGGCGCTGAACTTCACGATCGAGAAACTGGCCTACCGGCCCTTGCGCAACTCGCCGCGCCTGGCCCCGCTGATCACCGCCATCGGCATGTCCTTGCTGCTGCAGACACTGGCGATGATCATCTGGGCACCCAACCCCAAGTCCTATCCGTCGATGCTCTCGCGCGAGCCGATCCAGCTGGGCGGCGCAGTGATCTCGGTGACCCAGATCACCATCCTGGCGGTGACCGCGATCACGCTGGCGCTCCTGATGTGGCTGGTGAACAAGACCAACCTGGGACGCGCCATGCGTGCCACCGCCGAGAACCCGCGCGTGGCCGCCCTGATGGGCATCCGCCCCGACGTGGTGATTTCCGCGACCTTCATCATCGGCGCCATGCTGGCGGCCATCGCCGGCGTGATGTGGGCCTCGAACTACGGCACCGTGCAACACGCCATGGGTTTCATGCCCGGCCTCAAGGCCTTTGTCGCTGCCGTCATGGGCGGTATCGGCAACCTGGCCGGTGCCGTGGTCGGGGGCATCGCGCTGGGGCTGATCGAAGCCCTGGGGGCTGGTTATCTGGGTGCCCTGACGGGCGGCTTCCTGGGCAGCCAGTACGTCGACATCTTCGCGTTCATCGTGCTGGCCCTGGTGCTGACCCTGCGTCCGTCCGGCCTGCTGGGTGAGCGTGTGGCCGATCGCGCCTGATACCGGAGGACACCATCATGATGAACTCGAAATCCGGAAAAATCGTCACCTTCATCATTGCGGGCATTGCCCTCATGGTGCTGCCTCTGCTGCTGCAGGCCACCGGCAGCAACTCCTGGGTCCGCATCGTTGACATCGCCCTGCTGTATGTGCTGCTGGCCCTGGGCCTGAACATCGTGGTCGGCTACGCCGGCCTGCTGGACCTGGGTTACATCGCCTTCTTTGCCGTCGGCGCGTACCTGTACGGCCTGCTGGCCTCACCCCATCTGGCGGACACCTTCCCGGCCATCAAGGCCATGTTCCCTGATGGTCTGCATGTCAACATCTGGATCGTGATGATCGTGGCGGCGGTGCTTGCCGGCATCGTCGGCATGATCCTGGGCGCGCCCACGCTCAAGCTGCGCGGCGACTACCTGGCCATCATCACCCTGGGCTTCGGCGAAATCATCCGCATCTTTCTGCTGAACCTGGACCGCCCGGTCAACATCACCAACGGTCCCAAGGGCATCAGCCAGATCGACCCGCTGACGGTCTTCGGCTTCAACATGGGGCAGCGGCACACGCTGAGCATCGGCGACTGGAGCTTTACCTTCCAGCCGGTCACGCTGTATTACTACCTGTTCCTGTTCTTCGTGATCCTGACGGTGATCATTTCCTACCGCATCCAGGACTCGCGCATCGGCCGTGCCTGGATGGCCATCCGCGAAGACGAGATCGCCGCCAAGGCCATGGGCCTGAACACCCGCAACCTCAAGCTGCTTGCCTTCGGCATGGGTGCCACCTTCGGTGGCATGTCCGGGGTGCTGTTCGCGTCGTTCCAGCGCTTTGTCTCGCCCGAGTCCTTCTCGCTGATGGAGTCGGTGATGGTTGTGGCGATGGTGGTGCTCGGTGGCATCGGTCATATCCCTGGCGTGATTCTGGGCGCCCTGATGCTGGCCGGCCTGCCGGAGCTGCTGCGTCATCTGCCTGACCTGTCGCACATGACCGATGGCCGCCTGGGCCCCGAGATCCTGCGCCAGTTGCTGATCGCGCTGGCCATGGTGGTGATCATGCTGATCCGTCCGAAGGGGCTGTGGCCTTCTCCGGAACACGGCAAATCCCTGGCGAAGTGAGCGAAAGGACACCATCATGAGCGAGACCATTCTCAAAGTGGCGAACGTGTCCAAGCGCTTTGGCGGCCTGCAGGCCCTGAGCGATGTGGGCATCGAGATCAAGCGTGGCCAGGTCTATGGCCTGATCGGCCCCAACGGCGCCGGCAAGACCACGTTCTTCAACGTGCTGACGGGCCTGTACACCCCCGACAGCGGCAGCTTCGAGCTGGCGGGCAAACCATACACCCCCACGGCGGTGCATGAGGTGGCCAAGGCCGGCATCGCGCGCACCTTCCAGAACATCCGTCTGTTTCCCGAGATGACGGCCCTGGAGAACGTGATGGTGGGGCGCCATGTGCGCACCACTTCGGGGCTGGTGGGCGCCATCCTGCGCACCGGGTCGTTCAAGAAGGAAGAGGCGGCCATCCAGGCCCGCGCCATGGAGTTGCTGGAATATGTGGGCATCGCCAAGTTCGCCGACTACAAGTCGCGCACGCTGAGCTACGGTGACCAGCGACGTCTGGAGATTGCCCGTGCGCTGGCCACGGACCCGCAACTGATTGCGCTGGACGAACCGGCCGCCGGCATGAACGCGACCGAGAAGGTCCAGCTGCGCGAGCTGATTGACCAGATCCGCAAGGACAACCGGACCATCCTGCTGATCGAGCACGACGTCAAGCTGGTGATGGGTCTGTGTGACCGTGTGACCGTGCTGGACTACGGCAAACAGCTGTCTTCGGGTACGCCCGCCGAAGTGCAGAAGGACCCCAAGGTGATCGAGGCTTACCTCGGCACCGGCGGCCACTGATCGAGGATGGACAAGAACATGGCAAACACACTCCTGAAAGTTTCGGGCCTGAAGGTGTCTTACGGTGGCATCAAGGCCGTCAAGGGCATCGACATGGAGGTCCGCGAGGGTGAACTGATCACCCTGATCGGCTCCAACGGCGCCGGCAAGACCACCACCATGAAGGCCATCACCGGCTCGCTGGGGGCCGAAGGCGGCAGCATCGAGTATCTGGGCCAGAACATCAAGGGCCAGGGTGCCTGGGATCTGGTCAAGCAGGGTCTGGCGATGGTGCCGGAAGGACGCGGCATCTTCACCCGCATGACGATCACCGAGAACCTCCTGATGGGTTCGTACATCCGCTCGGACAAGGCTGGCATCCAGGCCGACATCGAGCGCATGTTCGGTATCTTCCCGCGCCTGAAGGAACGCAAGGACCAGCTGGCGGGCACCATGTCCGGTGGCGAGCAGCAGATGCTGGCCATGGCCCGTGCCCTGATGAGCCAGCCCAAGGTGCTGCTGCTTGACGAGCCTTCCATGGGCCTGTCACCCATCATGGTGGACAAGATCTTCGAGGTGGTGCGCGACGTGTCCGCCCAGGGCGTGACCATCGTGCTGGTGGAGCAGAACGCCCAGCGCGCACTGCAGATCGCTGACCGCGGTTACGTGATGGATTCGGGTCTGATCACCATGACTGGCCCCGGCAAGGATCTGCTGACCGATCCCAAGGTCCGCGAGGCCTACCTGGGTCACTGACCGGACCGGTTCCGCCGGAAATTACAATGACGGGTTGCGCCTGCCTGGCGCAACCCGTTTTTTCATGCCTTCCACCATGACCACCGAACACGCCCACGCCGCCCCTGCCACCGACGACAACCAGCTGATTGCGGAGCGTCGCGAAAAACTCAAGGCCTTGCGCGAGGCCCAGCAGCGCGGTGAAGGGGTGGCCTTTCCGAACGATTTCAAGCCCGCCAACAAGGCAGAAGAGCTCTTCTCGCTCTATGGCGAGATGACCAAGGAGCAGCTGGAAGCCGAGCCGGTGCGCGCCAGCGTGGCGGGCCGGATGATGCTCAAGCGCGTGATGGGCAAGGCGTGCTTTGCGACCCTGCAGGACGCTTCCTTCGGCCCCACGGCCGGGCGCATCCAGATCTACCTGAACAAGGACAGCGTGGGCGAGGCGACGCTGGAAGCTTTCAAGCACTGGGACCTGGGTGACATCATTGCCGCCGAGGGGGTGCTGATGCGCACCCGCACCGGCGAACTGACGATTCATGCCGATCACCTCCGGTTGATCACCAAGAGCCTTCGTCCGCTGCCCGACAAGTTCCACGGCATCCAGGACCAGGAGGTCAAGTACCGGCAGCGCTACGTGGACCTGATGACGGACGAGGAAACCCGCCAGCGCTTCATGGCCCGCAGCCGGGGTCTGTCCAGCATCCGCGAGTTCATGGTCGCGCACGGCTTCCTGGAGGTGGAGACGCCGATGCTGCATCCCATCCCGGGCGGCGCCAACGCCAAGCCGTTTGAAACCCACCACAACGCGCTGGACCAGCAGATGTTTCTGCGCATCGCGCCCGAGCTGTACCTCAAGCGCCTGCTGGTGGGCGGCTTCGACCGCGTGTTCGAGATCAACCGCAACTTCCGCAACGAAGGCATCAGCGTCCGGCACAACCCGGAGTTCACGATGATGGAGTTCTATGCGGCGTACTGGAACTATCAGGACCTGATGGGCTTTACCGAGCAGCTGATCCGTCATGCGGTGCGGACGGTTCGTGGCGATCAGCCTCTGAGCTACCAGGGTCAGGCAGTGGACATCGACAGCCCGTTCGAGCGCCTGACCATCCGCGAGGCGATCCTCAAGCACACGGCCGCAGGCGCCCATGTGGACGACGCCGCCTGGCTGCGTCAGGCCCTGCTCAAGCTGGGCCTGACCGAAGAAAAGGACAAGCTCTCCAGCCGCTCGCTGGCTGGCTTGCAGGTGCTGTATTTCGAGGAACTGGTCGAGGAAAAGCTGTGGCAGCCCACCTTCATCATGGAGCACCCGACCGAGATCTCTCCGCTGGCGCGCGCCAATGATCAGCGACCTGAAGTGACCGAGCGCTTTGAGCTCTACATCACTGGTCGCGAGTTCGGCAATGGTTTCTCCGAGCTCAATGACGCCGAGGACCAGGCCGCGCGTTTCCATGCCCAGGTGGCCAACAAGGACGCGGGCGATGACGAGGCGATGTTCTACGACGCCGACTACATCCGCGCTCTGGAATACGGCATGCCGCCCGCCGGTGGCTGCGGCATTGGGATCGATCGCCTGATGATGCTGCTGACCGACAGCGCCAGCATCCGCGACATCATCCTGTTCCCGGCCCTGCGTCGAGAGGCCTGATTCTGCCGGTGGTGGCCCGCGGGCCGCTCAGAAGTTCACGGTGGCGATGTTGCGCTGCCGGTCCCATTGCAGGTTGTCGGCTTCATCGTGCAGCCACGCCAGATGCTGCTGCGCATCCATCGGCAGCTCGATCGACGGGTCTGGCAGCAGGGCAATCACGATCTTGAAGCGCAGCGTCGCTCCGACCGGCAGTTGCTCGTTCGGCCGCAGGCCACCCGCCAGAATCGCGGTGGCGGCGGAAACGGCTTGGGCGGGGCGCACCGGTCCCTCCATGAGCAGGGCAAAGGTCCGGTCGTCGATCCGCGCGGCCGTGTCCACATCACGGGCCACCGTGCGCAGCAGTGATCCTGTCAGCACCAGGGCGCGGTCCCCCACCTCGCGCCCATGCTCCTGGGTGAACCATTCGTGGTTGTCGAGGTTGATCACCAGCAGCGCACAGCGGTGCTGATAGCGCTGGGCACGAATCAGGGCGTCGTGCAGGCGCAGGATGCAGTTGTGGCGGTTGGTCAGGCCTGTCAGCGGCTCGGTCAGCGCCAGGGCCTTGGCTCGGGCGCGCGCCTCATGCTGGATGGAGGAGCGTTGCACCAGGCCGTAGATCAGCAGTGGTGCCTCGATGGTGGCGGCCAGCACCATGCCGTACTGCGAGAGGAATCCCGACGACACCAGGTTGAAGTTGCGCAGCACCGGGAGGGTGCCTGCCAGCAGCATGGGCAGCACACCCAGGGCAATCCAGCGCACCCAGCGTTCTCCCGAGCGCCAGGCTGACCACAGCAGCGCATAGGTCAGCGCCATGGTGGCGGCACCGGCTGCGCTGAGTGCCTGCATGCTGGCGGTACTCGGGTCGCTTTGGTCCCAGACAATCAAACCGACCCAGATGATCGACAGCGCGACGGCCATCCGGTCCAGGCGCCGGTCGATCCAGCTGGCCTGGATGACCTGCCGGATGAAGAGCAGTCCGGCCATGGCCACCAGGGGCAGCAGGATGAACTCGGCGCGGCTGTTCCAGACCACACTGTCCGGCCACAGGAATTGACCTCCCACGCCCAGGGAGGCTGCCATGCTCAGGGCCAGCACACCGGTGTAGATCGCATAGGCCAGGAAGCTCTTGTCCCGGAACACCAGGCCGTTGGCCAGCGCCACCAGACTCAGCAGCAAGGCCATGCCGAAGTAGGCACCGATCAGGAACTGCTGGTGGATGCGCTGCTCTCGCAGATGGGGATGGCTGTGGATGTAGAGCTCGCCCGAGAACGGTACCCGGGCATGTTCGATCTTCACCCAGTACCTCACCGGGCCCTCGGTTCGGGTGTCCAGGGTGAAGACGGGGTAGCGATCCGGTGAATGCCAGCGGCTGACGGCCAGGTGGTCACCGGCTTCCTGCCGGACCCACTGGCCGTGTCGATCCCTGTAGTGCAGGGCGACGTGATCGGTGCCGGATCTGGCCAGCTCCAGTTCCCAGTGGACGTCATCGTGCTGTACCCAGGCATCGAACCGGATCCACAGCGCGGCGGATTCGCCGAGGGTGACGCGCTGCCCGTTCGTTCGTTCCGACCAGGGCAGCAGGTCCTGCCTGGCTTCGATCTCGTCCGGCTCCAGCTGGCCGGTGGGGTCGATCCAGTAAATGCTCCGACCCGCCAAAGGGAAACTCTGAACGGATCCGTCGATGATGACCGGCCCCGGGTATCCGTCCTGGAGCGGCAGGGCATGGGTGCGTCCTGAGGTGAACCAAAGGAGAAGGCCTGCCAGCAGCACGGCCATCCAGGCTCGAAGGGCAGGGGTGCCCGCAATGGGGTTTGGCAGACGGCGCGCGACGGACATTCCCGGATTGTGACCGGACGGCACGCGACGGGAATCCATCTGGACCGGGCAAGCGCTCAAAGAAAAGGCTCTTGTGGCGCGCACGCCGCAAGAGCCTCAGCGATCAAGGAAAGATGGTTCGTCAGGCGTACGCAGCCAGGGCCTTGCGCATCTTCTTCATGGCCGCCACCTCGATCTGGCGCACGCGCTCGGCGCTGACACCGTACTCGGCCGCGAGTTCGTGCAGCGTCATGCCGCCCGAGCCGTCGTCGTTGACCTTGAGCCAGCGCTCGGTCACGATGCGGCGGGAGCGGTCGTCCAGCTCGCCCATGGCCTTGGCGATCCCTTCGGTCGCCAGACGGTCGCGTTCGGCGGACTCCAGCATGGCGGTGGGCTCATGGGAGCCATCGGCCAGAAAGGCAATGGGGCCGTATGCCTCCTCACCATCGTCGGAAGGGGAGGGATCGAGCACGACATCGCCGCCCGCCAGACGCGTTTCCATCTCGCGCACCTCTTCCGGCTTCACGTTGAGGTCGCGTGCCACCACGTCGATTTCGTGGTCGGACAGCGCCTCCCGGTGGGTGTCGCCATCGGCCGCCTCGGCCCGAAAGCCCTGCTTCATGCTGCGCAGGTTGAAGAACAGCTTGCGCTGGGCCTTGGTCGTCGCAACCTTGACCAGGCGCCAGTTCCTCAGGACATACTCGTGGATTTCGGCGCGAATCCAGTGCAGGGCGAATGAAACCAGGCGCACGCCGCGGTCCGGATCGAACCGTTTCACCGCCTTCATCAAGCCGACGTTGCCTTCCTGGATGAGGTCGGCCTGGGGCAGCCCGTAGCCAAG
>JAJPEW010000174.1 GCA_021166755.1 Hydrogenophaga sp.
GGCTCCAGCGGCGCTACGGGGTGACGGTCGATCCCGCATGCCAGATCCTGCCCGTCAATGGCTCCCGTGAGGCCCTGTTTGCCTTCGCGCAGACCGTGCTCGACAGCTCCAAACCGTCGCCGGTTCTCGCCTTTCCCAATCCGTTCTATCAGATCTATGAGGGGGCCGCGCTGCTGGGGGGCGCACAACCGTACTACGTGCCCAGCGTGCCCGGGCGCAACTTCGCCGTCGACTGGCAAAGCGTGCCCGAGGATGTCTGGGCGCGCACGCAGATGATCTTTGTGTGTTCGCCGGGCAACCCGACCGGTGCCGTCATGCCACTGGACGAATGGAAAATGCTGTTCGACCTGAGTGACCGCCACGGCTTCGTGATCGCCTCTGACGAGTGCTACAGCGAGATCTACTTCCGCGAAGAGCCTCCGCTGGGCGGACTGGAAGCGGCCACCCGGCTGGGCCGGGATTTCCGCAACCTGATGATGTTCACCAGCCTGTCCAAGCGCAGCAACGTGCCCGGACTGCGCAGCGGATTCGTGGCCGGTGACGCCGCCCTGATCAAGTCCTTCCTGTTGTACCGCACCTACCATGGCAGCGCGATGAGCCCGGCCGTCCAGGCGGCCAGCGTCGCGGCCTGGAATGACGAGGCGCATGTGATCGACAACCGGCGCCAGTACCGCGAAAAATTTGCCCAGGTCACCCCTCTGCTGGCCGAGGTGCTGGACGTGGCGCTGCCCGATGCCGCGTTCTATCTCTGGGCCGGTGTGCCGGCGTCGTTCGCCCAGCGGGTGCCCGGCCTGAGCGCCGACGAGGCGTTCGCCCGGGAACTGCTGGCTCAATACAATGTGACCGTGTTGCCCGGCAGCTACCTCTCGCGAACCGTCAACGGCGTCAATCCCGGCAACGGGCGAGTGCGCATGGCCCTGGTGGCCGAGACCGCGGAGTGCCTGGAGGCAGCCCGCCGGATCGCCGAGTTCGTCCGTCAGCACGCCTGACCCTGCCCTCTCCCTCACCTTCGTTTGTATTTTTTCTTCATCTCAGAGACAACATGACCCAACAACTGCAAACCCTGATCGACAACGCCTGGGACAACCGTGCCGAGCTCTCCCCTTCGACGGCCCCCAAGGAAGTCATGGATGCGGTCGAGCATGTGATCGCTGAACTCAACGTCGGCAAGCTGCGCGTGGCGACCCGTGAAGGCGTCGGCCAGTGGACGGTGCACCAATGGGTCAAGAAGGCCGTGCTGCTGTCGTTCCGCCTCAAGGACAACGAGATCATCCGCTCCGGGGATCTGGCCTTCTACGACAAGGTTCCGACCAAGTTCGCCCACCTGTCCGAGGCTGAGATGAAGGCCACCGGCGTTCGGGTGGTGCCCCCGGCCGTGGCACGTCGTGGCAGCTACATCGCCAAAGGCGCCATCCTGATGCCCAGCTACGTGAATATCGGTGCCTACGTGGACGAAGGCACCATGGTCGATACCTGGGCCACCGTTGGTTCGTGTGCACAGGTCGGCAAGAATGTTCACCTGTCGGGCGGTGTGGGTCTGGGCGGCGTGCTCGAGCCCCTGCAGGCCAACCCGACGATCATCGAGGACAACTGCTTCATCGGCGCCCGCTCCGAGATCGTGGAAGGCGTGATCGTCGAGGAGAACTCGGTCATTTCCATGGGCGTTTACATCGGCCAGAGCACCCCGATCTATGACCGGGCCACCGGCGAGGTGAGTTACGGTCGCGTGCCGGCTGGATCGGTGGTGATCAGCGGCAGCCTGCCCAAGGATGGCGGCAAGTACAGCCTGTACGCGGCGGTGATCGTCAAGCGTGTCGACGCCCAGACACGCGCCAAGACCAGCCTCAACGATCTGCTGCGTCCCTGATGAGGACAACGGCCGCCCCATAGCAGGACGGCCGGTTTGCAGACAAATTCACAACAAGCAGCAAGGGAACACGGCATGAGCAGCGGAACGATGGAGCGCATCCTGCGCCTGATGGCCGACAAGAAGGCCTCGGACGTCTACCTCTCGGCGCACGCGCCGGCGATGATCAAGATCAACGGGCAGACCATTCCCATCAACAGCCAGGTGCTGCCCCCTGAGGCACCCAAGAACCTGCTCGCCGAGATCGCCCCGGCCACCCGCATCGAAGAGCTCATGGAGACCGGCGAGCTCAACATGGGCATCCCGCTCGAGGGCGTGGGCAACTTCCGTGTCAGCGCCTTGCGCCAGCGGGGCAGCTATGCGGTGGTCATCCGGTTCATCCCCTCCGATGTCCCGCACCTGGACTCTCTGAATGTGGCCCCCATCCTGGGGGAGATGGTGATGGAAAAGCGTGGCCTGATCCTCATGGTGGGGGCCACCGGTGCCGGCAAGTCCACCACGCTGGCGGCCATGATCGACCACCGCAACGAGAACGCCAGCGGACACATCCTGACGATTGAGGACCCGATCGAGTACATCTTCCGCAACCGCAAATCGGTGATCAACCAGCGCGAGATCGGCTCGGACACGGCATCGCTGCAGGTGGGGCTGAAGAACGCGCTGCGCCAGGCGCCCGATGTCATCCTGATCGGCGAAATCCGCGATCGGGAAACCATGTCGGCAGCCATCGCCTACGCACAGTCGGGCCACCTGGTGCTCGCCACCTTGCACGCCAACAACAGCTACCAGGCGCTCAACCGGATTCTGTCGTTCTACCCCGTCGAAGTCCGACCCACCATGCTGGGCGATCTGGCCGCCGCGCTGCGGGCAGTCGTCTCCCAGCGCCTGCTGCGCACCCACACGGGCAGCCGCGTGCCTGCCATGGAGATCATGCTCAACACCGCGCTGGTGTCGGACCTGATCCAGAAGGCCGATTTTTCCGGCGTTCGTGAGGCAATGGAAAAATCCCTGGCCGAAGGCTCCCAGACCTTTGAACAGGACATTGCCCGCCTGATCAACGACGGACTGGTGTCGCGCAACGAAGGTCTGGCCTATGCCGACTCGCCCAACAACCTGATGTGGCGGCTGCAGAACGACTTCCAGGGCGCCAAGTCGGCCCAAGTGGCCGAAGCCACCGAGGAGGATCAGGGCGACCAGGCCACCTTCACGGAATTCACCCTCGACGTCAAGTTCTGATGACCGCCACCCTTGTTCTGGCCGAGCAGCTGATTGCGCGCCCCTCTGTCACCCCGCTGGACGCCGGATGCCTCGATCTTCTGGCCCAGCGGCTGGCGCCCCTGGGCTTCCAGTGCGAGCGCATCGACAGAGGCCCCGACAGCTTCCGGGTATCCAACCTCTGGGCCCGGCGCGGCCATGGCCGCCACCCCACACTGGTGTGGGCGGGCCACACCGATGTCGTGCCCACCGGGCCGCTGGAACAGTGGGGCAGCGATCCGTTCACACCGACCCACCGTGACGGGCGCCTGTTCGGTCGGGGCGCAAGCGACATGAAAACCTCGCTGGCCGCCATGGTGGTGGCGTGCGAGGAGTTTTTGCAGGCCAACCCCGAACCCGGTATCGACATCGCTTTTCTGCTCACCAGCGACGAGGAAGGCCCTGCCGTCGATGGCACCGTGGTGGTCTGCGAGGCCTTGCAGCGCCGGGGGGAGCGACTGGACTGGTGCATCGTCGGCGAACCCACGTCGGTCGAACGCACGGGTGACATGATCAAGAACGGCCGCCGCGGCACCATGAGCGGCAAGCTCACCGTCAAGGGTGTGCAAGGCCACATCGCCTACCCTCACCTGGCGCGCAACCCGATCCACATGGTGGCGCCGGCCCTGGCAGAGCTGGCCTCGACCGTCTGGGACGGCGGCAATGCCTTCTTCCCCCCCACCAGCTGGCAGGTCAGCAACATCCATGGCGGAACCGGCGCGTCGAACGTGATTCCCGGCACCGTGGTGCTGGACTTCAACTTCCGCTTCTGCACCGAATCCACGCCAGAGGGCCTGCAGCAGCGGGTGGCCGACATTCTGGCCCGCCACGGGCTCCAGGCCGGGCGAGACCATGACCTGACCTGGACCGTGGGTGGCCTGCCCTTCCTCACCACACCGGGTACCCTGGTGGACGCGGTGAGGGACGCCATCCGCACCGAGACCGGGATCGAGACCGAGCTGTCCACCACCGGTGGCACGAGCGACGGCCGCTTCATCGCCCGGATCTGTCCGCAGGTGGTGGAGCTGGGACCGCCCAACGCGACCATCCACAAGGTGGACGAGCATGTGGTGGTCAGTGACATCGAACCCCTGAAGAACATCTACCGCCGTGTGCTGGACAACCTGTCACGCGCGGTCCAACCCTGACACCCATGACACTGCAGGACATCCTGGCCGAGGCCACAGCCCGGCTGGACGCCGCTCACCTGGCCTATGGCCATGGCACCACCAACGCCCACGACGAGGCGGCCTGGCTGGTGTTGTGGCGGCTGGGTCTGCCACTCGACACCGACCTGGATGACCAGGGGAACAAGCCCGTCGAGGACGCGGACGCCGAGGCGGTGCGTGAGCTGATTGCGCGGCGAATCGAGACCCGGAAGCCGGCGGCCTACCTGACCGGCGAGGCCTGGCTGCAGGGCGTTCCATTCCATGTCGATGAACGTGTGATCGTTCCCCGCAGCTTCATCGCCGAACTGATCGCCGAGGGTGGCTTCGATGCCTGGCTGTCACCGGACACGCGGCATGTGCTCGACCTGTGCACCGGCAACGGCAGCCTGGCGGTGTTGGCCGCCATGGCCTGGCCCGAGATCCGCGTCACCGGCGCTGACATCTCGCCAGATGCCTTGGCGGTGGCGCACAAGAATGTGGCGCGTCATGGCCTGCAGGACCGGATCACCCTGCTGGAGTCGGATGGCCTGGCCCGGTGCCCTGGCCCCTGGGACCTGATCCTGTGCAACCCGCCCTATGTGAACGCGGGCAGCATGGCCGCACTGCCCGCCGAGTACCGGGCAGAACCCGAAATCGCCCTGGCTGGCGGCGATGACGGCATGGACTTTGTCCGAAACCTGTTCAGGGACGCGCCGTCGAGAATGAGCGACGATGCGGTGATGGTGCTGGAGATCGGCAACGAGAAAGACCATTTCGAGCATGCGTTCCCCGGTCTGGACGTGGTCTGGCTCAGCACCAGCGCGGGCGACGAGCAGGTGCTGCTGGTCACGGCTGAATCTCTCCGGCGGTTCCACGCATGATCATCCTCAAGGATATCGTCCTTCGTCGGGGCGCGAAGGTGCTTCTGGATGGCGCATCTTGCGTCATCAACCCGGGAGAAAAGGTGGGCCTGGTCGGCCGCAACGGCGCGGGCAAGTCCAGCCTGTTCCGTCTGCTGGATGGTCAGCTGCACGAGGACCGGGGAGATTTCCAGGTGCCCGCTCAGTGGCGCATGGCCCAGGTGGCCCAGGACATGCCCGAGACCGGGGAATCGGCCACGCGCTTCGTCGTCGAGGGAGACACCCGCCTGACGGCGGCGCAGCAGGCGGTCGCCGAGGCTGAAGCCTCGGGCGACGGAGAGCGCATGGCACATGCCTACATGCTGCTGCAGGATGCGGGTGCCCACGATGCCTCCGCCAGGGCCCAGTCGCTGATTCTGGGTCTGGGCTTCCGGCTGGATGAGCTCGAACGTCCGGTCAACAGCTTTTCGGGCGGCTGGCGCATGCGCCTGCAACTGGCGCGAGCGCTGATGTGTCCCAGCGACCTGCTGCTGCTGGACGAGCCAACCAACCACCTGGATCTGGACGCCCTGGTCTGGCTGGAGGCCTGGCTCAAGCGCTACGAAGGCACGCTGCTGGTCATCAGCCACGACCGCGAGTTCCTGGATGCGGTGACCACCGTGACCCTGCACATCGAGCGGGCGCAACTGACGCGGTACGGCGGCAACTACAGCCGCTTCGAGGAGATGCGGGCCGAGCAAATGGCCCAGCAACAGGCCGCGTACACGCGCCAGCAGGAAAAAATGGCGCACCTGCAGCGCTTCATTGACCGGTTCAAGGCCAAGGCCACCAAAGCCAAACAGGCCCAGAGCCGTGTCAAGGCCCTGGAGCGCATGGAGAAAATTGCACCGGTGCTGGCCGATGCCGAGTTCAGCTTCGAGTTCGCCGAGCCGGCCAACCTGCCCAACCCGATGCTCGCGCTGCGGGAGGTCGACTTCGGCTATCCGGGAGCCACCGAGGCATTGCCGCCCGTCACCATTGTGCGCCGCGTGACGCGCTCGGTGCAGGCCGGCCAGCGCATCGGTATCCTGGGGGCGAACGGCCAGGGCAAGTCGACGGTGGTCAAGACGATCGCCCGGGCGCTCGCGCCGCTGGCGGGGGTGATCACCGAGGGCAAGGGCCTGAACATTGGCTACTTCGCCCAGCAGGAACTGGACGTGCTGCGCCCGGACGAACACCCCTTGCAGCACATGATCCGCCTGGCCAAGGATTGCGCGGCGCAAGGCCGACTCAGCGGACAAGACACCCGGGAGCAGGATCTGCGCAACTTCCTGGGCGGGTTCAACTTCACGGGCGATCAGGTCATGCAGGCGGTCGGCAGCATGAGCGGGGGCGAGAAGGCGCGGCTGGTGCTGTGCATGCTGGTCTGGCAACGCCCCAACCTGCTGCTGCTGGACGAACCGACCAACCACCTGGATCTGGCCACCCGTGAGGCGCTGTCGGTGGCACTCAACGAGTTCGAAGGCACCGTCATGCTGGTCAGCCACGACCGTGCCCTGCTTCGCGCGGTGTGTGACGAGTTCTGGCTGGTCTCGCGCGGCGGTATCGAACCCTTTGATGGCGATCTGGACGACTACCAGCGCTACCTGCTGGACGTGGCGCGCCAGGCTCGCGAGATGCAGCGCCAGGAGAACCGAGAGGCATC
>JAJPEW010000188.1 GCA_021166755.1 Hydrogenophaga sp.
ACCCGCACCAAGACCCAGAAAGGAGCCCAGCAGACCGACCACCCGATAGACTTGTCCACAACCGAGCAAGCCATTTCTTCTTCAACCTAGTGGCTCAGTTTTGAACGTGACGCCCGGCTCAGTTTTGCTCGTGATTCAACAGTCAACTGAACTGCGACCTGCAGACCTCTACCCGTGTCAGCACCTGTATCTTGAACTCTGCAATCCCCATGCCCATCGCTCTGACCGCCTACCAGGGACGCGCCGGCGACCGCAATGACCTGGCCTGGCCAGGTGCCCAGATGGTGATGGAAGCCATCGCTGCTCACCTGTGCTTGCCTTTCACCACCGTGGGGTGCCGGCCCCAGACCCCGCTCAATCAGGGGTGGGCGGCGGAGCTGGCGGCGGCGCAGCCGGGTCTCACCCAGTTGGCGGATCACCTTCGGTCGGTGCTGTCCGGCGGTGGCACGCCGATCACCGCGCTCAACCGGTGTGCTGCGGCGCTGGCCACGCTGCCGGTGGTGGCCCAGGCGCATCCTGAGGCGACGATTGTCTGGTTCGATGCCCACGCCGATCTGAACACGCCCACCTCGACAGCCAGCGGCTACCTCGGGGGTATGGCCATCTCTGGTCCCGCAGGGCTGTGGCACACCGGTTTCGGGGATGCGGTGGATCTGGCCCGGGTGGTGCTGGTGGGGTCGCGCGATCTGGATCCGTTCGAAGCGCAGCTCATCGAATCCGGCCCGGTGACCCTCATCCGCGCCGATGAACCCGATCTGCCTGGGGCCCTGCTCAGGCGCTTGCAGGGCCAGCCGGTGTATGTGCACCTGGACTGCGATGTGCTTGAGCCTGGGTTGGTGCCCACCGACTTCCAGGTCCCCGGCGGCCTGAGCCTTGAGCGCCTGGCAACAGCGATGGAGGCGCTGGCAACGCTCCCCATCGTCGGACTGGAGGTGGCGGAGTTCCAGACAGGCTGGTCACCCGATGAGCAGGGGGCTGCGATGGCCGGGTTGCTGCAGGCCATGCTTCCCCTTTTGAACGCCGTGCGCGACGCCCGCCAGACAACGCCGCGCAATCCCTGAACCGACGACAGGCAAGGAGCGATATGTCCGCAGGAGATTGGAAAAGCCTCTACCAGGCCGCCGAGGAGGGTAACCTGTCCGTCGTCCGGTACCACCTGGCGGAAGGGGCCGATCCCAACCATCAGCACCCCGAGATTCTTCGAACGCCGCTCGTGGCCAGCGTGATCGAGGGTCACCTGGCGGTGGCGGACTGCTTGCTGGCACACGGTGCAGATCCCAACCTGGTGTCGGTGATGGACAACCTGTCGCCGCTGGAGGCCGCCATCAGGCATGGCCACCACGCCCTGGCCCAACGGCTGCGTCAGCTGGGTGCACGCGAGCAGGCTCGCCGGCCGTTCTGGTGGCGCTGGTTGCCTGTGTAGCCGCTGGTGCGCAGGTATCATCCCAAACGCCATCAGGCGTCACAAATTTGCACGGGAGGGGAACACATGAAAAAGCTCATGGCCAGCAGTCTGGCCGCATTGTCCATCGGCGTCGGCGCTCTGGCGCCGTTGGCTGCCAACGCCCAGAGTCTGGGTACCTGTCTGGTGGATTCGCTCTCGGGCAAGGAGCGCAAGGAACTGGCCAAATGGATCTACTTCGCCATGGCCGCCCATCCGGACATCACCGCCTACGCCAAGGTGACGGAGTCGGATCGACTGAACACGGACAAGTACATCGGGAGCTTGATCACCCGGTTGCTGGTGGAGAACTGCCCGGCCGAACTGAATGCGGCCCAGAAGGCCGACCCGCTGGCCATGAAGAAGGCGTTTGAACTGGTAGGTCAGGTGGCCATGCAGGAGCTGATGACCAACGGCAACGTCGTCTCGGCCATCAGCGGTTACGTCCGGCACGCCGACCAGAAAAAAATCAGTTCGGTGATGGCCGACCGGCAATGAGTCCGTCATCGATCGACACGCTCATGGCGGCGCTGGACCGCTATGCCGGGATTCTCCAGACGTTGGACGATCCCGCTCGGCAGATGGGTCCTCAGATCGTCTGGACGGAGCCGGACGACCTCGCCACGGTCGAGGCCTTGGAGCGGGCATCGGGGTTCCCTTTGCCGGGTGATCTGACCGCGTTTTACCTGGCACACGGGGGGATCGATGTCGGGCAGGGCTGGGGCGCTTTGAGCCTGTTCAGTGCCGAGAGGCTGCTGGCCAACACCACGCAGGCGTCGCCGGAGCGCTACCCGCTTCGCCATGGTCTGCTGGACTTCATCCATGGCGTGTGGGAAGGGCGGCCCGAGTTCGATGAGGCCTTCTCTGCAGAGCAGACCGCGCAACTGAATCGGGCCTACCTCGTGATCGGCATGACAGCTCTGGATGATGATACCCACCGCTACCTCTTCCTGGACCGGGCTGGCCGCTGTGGGGCGCTGTGGTTCAACCAGGACTGCATTGATGACGAGCACCTGGAGACCTTGCACCAGATGTTGCAGACCAGTCCGGCCCGCAGTGATTTCTGCACCGCCTTGGCCGCCGAGGTCCAGGTCGCGATCGAGCGCTTGCACCCACGACATGTGACCGTGCGGGCGTGAGTATCCACGTCACCAGCATCCGATCCGCCATGCCCAAAACTGCTGTCGTTGCCGCTCTGGTCGGTGCCGCCGTCACCACCGCCGCCTTCGTGTTCAACCCGTCGCCCGAGCAACACCGGGCGGAGATCAGGGAAACCATTGCCGAGCGCAGCCCGATCGCCGGTGCGCTGGGCGTGGGGGCTTTGACGGCTTTCGTGTCCACCTATCACCCGCTGGGGGTCGCGTCCTACACCACGGTCAATGGGCGCACTGCTTCGGTCGGTGCCTTTGGTATGGTGTTTGTCCTGTCGTCTACCCAGACCAAGTAGCGCTTCTCTGCCCAGTGGTGAGTGACCGCGCGGGCTTGAGACACAGAGAGCACGACCGATCATGAAGATCCAGTACTACGTGGCTTCCTCGCTCGATGGCTTCATTGCCACCGAAGACGATTCTCTGGACTGGCTGTTTCCCTTGGGCAGTGTGCAGGATTCCAGCTACCCGGACTTCATCGGCCAGGTGGGTGCGCTGGCCATGGGGTCGGCCACCTACGACTGGATTCGCACACACTCGGATGAGGTGGCGGCCGAGACGGGCGCTGCCTGGCCGTACACACAACCCACCTGGGTGTTCACCCATCGGGATCTGCCGGTGGTGGCGGGAGCCGATGTCCGCTGGGCACGGGGGAATGTGGCCGATGTCGTCGAAGACATGCGCGCGGCGGCGAATGGCAAGAACATCTGGGTGGTGGGCGGGGGTGACCTGGCCGGGCAGTTCCACGACGCCGGCCTCCTTGATGAGCTCATCGTGCAGGTCGGATCGGCCACCCTGGGGCGCGGCAAACCGCTCTTGCCCCGCCAGATCCTCGGTCCGGTGTTGCGCCTGGTCTCCACCCGGCAGATGGGGACTGGCATGGTGGAGTTGCGATATGAGGTTGACCAATGAACACCAGGCTGCCCTTGACCCTGCCCGCGAAGCTGTCGATTGCAGCCCTGTGCCTGCTGGGATTGCTGGGTGGCTCTCTGGTCGTGGCTTATGCGGGGTTTGAGACCTCTCCGCGCCGCGGCGGCACACCGACGTTCGTCCCCGCGCCGCAGGCGTACGTCATGGCGGTCGTCATGTACCTGATGTCATGCCTGGCATTGCTGGCTTTGCTGTGTGATCGTGGTTCGTCGATCGGCGCCACCGCCGGCGCGTTTGGCGTGTACGGATTGTTGGCCTGGCTGCTGGTGGAGGTGCTGGTTTGATGTCGCTGCGCTGGCTGGAACACAAGGTGCCGCCGCCCCTGGTGGGCGCGCTGGTCGGTCTGGGCATGTGGTGGCTGGCATCGCCGGGACCGGCCATCGCACTGAATGACACGGTCCGGCTGGTGCTGGCGGGTGGACTTGTGCTGGTCGCGCTGACGTTTGATCTGGCCGGTCTGCTGGCCTTCCGGGCTTCCCGCACCACCATCAACCCCCTGGCGCCGCAGCGCGCATCGACACTGGTGACCGGCGGTGTCTACCGCATCACCCGAAATCCCATGTACGTGGGCATGGGCTTCATGTTGTCGGCCTGGGCCGTGTACCTGGCGGCCCTGTGGCCTTTTCTGGGCCCGCTGATGTTCGTGCTGTACATCACCCGTTTCCAGATCCTGCCCGAGGAGCGGGCCCTGCAGCAGCTGTTCGGCGATGCCTACACGCAGTACACCGCGAGGGTGCGGCGCTGGTTGTGAGGGCATTGGCCGCCAGATGCTGTATCGTGGGCGGTATTCAAACGATCACAAGGACGCCCATGGCCAAACCCAATTACCAGTTCGAGAAGCGTCAGCGGGAGCTGGAGAAGAAGCGCAAGAAGGAAGAAAAGGCCCAGCGCAAGGCGCAGGGCGGCC
>JAJPEW010000191.1 GCA_021166755.1 Hydrogenophaga sp.
CTGTTGCTGATGGATTCGCTCACCCGCTACGCCATGGCCCAGCGCGAGATTGCGCTGGCCATCGGCGAGCCGCCGGCCACCAAGGGCTACCCGCCGTCGTGTTTTGCCAAGCTGCCGCAGCTGGTGGAGCGCAGCGGCAACGGATTGAATGGCCACGGCTCCATCACCGCCTTCTACACCGTGTTGTCCGAAGGCGACGACCAGCAGGACCCGATCGCCGATGCGGCCCGCGCCATTCTGGATGGTCACATCGTGCTGTCCCGGTCGCTGGCAGAATCGGGTCACTACCCGGCCATCGACATCGAGGCCTCTGCTTCCCGCGTCATGCACAACGTGACCAGCCCCGAGCATCTGGAAATGGCCCGGCGCTTTCGGGCCAACTGGTCGCGCTACCAGAAGACGCGCGATCTCATTCAGCTGGGGGCCTATGTGGCCGGCAGCGACCCGGAGACCGATCGCGCGATCAGCCTGTATCCCGCGCTACAGGCCTTCCTGCAGCAAGGCATGAACGAGAGCGCCAGCTATGAGCAGAGCCTGCAACAGATGAACCAGGCCTTGCAGGACGAGCGCAGCCGCCGACCCAACCCGGGGCGACAGGCCCGCCCCCAGCAGACCGCCCGTGAAGGAGGTGTCGCATGAGCATGAACCAGATCCGCACCATCGAAAAAGTGGTTGAGCTGGCCCTGCAGCGGCGAGACAACGCGCTGGCCAAGTTGGCCCAGTTGCAGCGCGAGATGCAGCAGGCTCAGGACCAGATGGACCAGCTGAGCAACTACGCGCGTGAGGCCCAGGAGCGCTGGCACGCGCGCAGCCTGCAGGGCGTGGACGCCAACCTGCTGCACCACCACCGCCAGTTCATGTTCAAGATTGAGCACGCCATGGACTTTCAGCGCAGCGTGCTGAGCAGCCGACAGGAACAGATCGACACGTCCCAGGCCCAGCTGCACGAGGCCGAGCGTGACCTGGCCGGTCTGCGCAAGTACCACGAGCGCAAGCAGCACGAGATGGACCAGCGACAGCAGCGACAGGACCAGAAGAACATGGACGAAATGGCCCGCAACGTCTATCTGCTGCAGTTGCGTCGGCAGAACGAAGGAGTACGCCCATGAGCACCGCAGCCGTTTCGTCCGGCACAGGCCAGAGCGCCTCGTCGGGCACGCACGCCAGCAGCAAGTCTTCGGGTGCCTCAGGTGACAAGACGGGCAAGGCGGGGGCCAGCCAGGCCCCCAAGGGTGACGTGTTCGCCATGCTGCTGATGATGCTGGGCGACGGAGCAAACTTGGCGCCTGATGCCGGACCAGTGCTGGGAGACGAAAACACACCGCAGGCCGAAAGCGTGCCTACCGAGGACCCGCAGCTTGCCTTGTTCTCCGCCGGCGCCGTGACACCGTCCGCGACCGCCCCGACTGGGCTGGGCCAGACCGACACCGACCCGGTGCAAGCCATGCTCGCCTCCCGCTATCCGCTGGAACGCCGACTGGATCGGGCAGACATCTCCGGCCCGGAACCAGGAGCCAACAGCACGGGCAGCATCGATATCGCCACACTGGGCATGCAGGCCACCACCGACAGCGAGCTGCCGGATGGCCTGACACTCCCGTCGGACCTGAGGCCGGCAGAGCCACCAGCCACCAACCGGCCAGCGCCAGGCCTGTCGATGCAGCGTCAGGACATGCTCTCCACCAAGACGATCCGCCTGCCGGCCGGCGCCCATGCCGCCACGTCGCACATCGCCACCCGGGCCATGACCGAGATGAGCGCCCAGGCCGCGGTCACCCTTGCCAGCCGATCGGGCGAAGCCATGACCTGGAGCGGGGGCCTGCCCATGCGCAGCACCGTGCAACTGGATGCGCGCCTGTCGTCCCAGGACGCCAGCCCCTTGTCGGTGGGTGATCTGGACAGCCAGGGAACCTCGGGCCTGGTCGGTGGCGCACAAGCCCAGGGATCCGGCCAATTTGGCGAGCCAGGACAGCCCATGCCGGGCGAATCGGGGCCGACGGATTTCGGCAAGTCCGACGCAAGCGACACAGACATGGAGCATTTCGCCGACGCCCAGGCCGCGCTGGATGATGAGGCCGCCGAGCACTGGCACGCGGGGCAGCTGCAGCAGGCCCGGCTGAGCATCGCGGGTGAGTCTGGCGAATCGATCGAGGTGCAACTTCAGCTGGCCGGCGATTCGGTGAACGTGGAGTTCCGCACCGACGACGAGAACGCCCGCCAGCAACTCTCGCAGGACGGTGGCCGTGAGCTTTCCGATCGACTGGAGCAGGAAGGTCTGTCCCTGATCGATGTCTCGGTGGGTGGTCGCCAGGGTTCCGGCAACCCACAGGGAAGACCTGGCAACCCGTCCACGGTGGAACTGGGCCGGGCCTCCCCGCTGCGACGCGGCGGCGAGGCGGCGGACACGCCTGTGCCGGGATCGCAGGGCCTGAGGCCACGCGCCGACCCCGGACGACCGCTGGACATGTTTGTCTGAAAGCACGATCGAACGCGGTGCATGAACGCCGAATAGCGGGGAAAACCGGCGCTTTTCAGGCCTAAGGCCCACGCACCGCGGCCGAATAATGACCTCCATGACCCGGGCCCATCGGCCTGTGGCGGCCCGTCCTCCGGACGGGGCCGGTTCTGGAGGAAAACATGTCCGCACCCGCTCCCAAGTCCGCCGAGGAAGGCGGTGAAAAGTCCAAGAAGAGCAAGAAGCTGCTCTTCATCATCATTGGTGTGCTCGTTCTGGCCCTGGCCGGTGCGGCGGCGGCCTTCATCCTGCTGAAGAAGAACGCCGCAGAGGACGACGAGGAACTGGAGGAAGAGCCGGTGGCGGCCGTCCAGAAGGTCGACCCCAAGAAGCCCCCGACCTACCTGCCCCTGGACAGCATGGTGGTCAACCTGGCCGACCCCGGCGGCAACCGCTTTGCCCAGCTGGGCATCACCCTCAAGCTGCAGGACGAGGAAACCGCCACGGCCGTCAAGTCGCGGATGCCGTCCATCCGCAACAGCCTCCTCATCCTGGTCTCGCAGCGCACCGCCGAGGAGTTGCTGTCGGTCAATGGCAAGCAGGCGCTGGTCGCCGACATCATCGCGGCCATTTCCGAAGAGATGGGTTACGAGATCGACGAGGCGGATGACGACAGCGGCAAAAAGCCTGCCAAGAAGCATCGCCGCGCCCCTCCCAATCCGGTCCAGGACGTGCTGTTCTCGGGCTTCCTGGTGCAGTAATCCGCAACCTCACAGGCGAAGAAAGTCATGGCCGACTCCTTTCTTTCCCAGGAAGAGGTGGATGCCCTTCTGGAAGGTGTCACTGGCGAGAGCCAGAAGCTCCAGAAAGAAGAAACACCAACGGGTGGCATCCGCGACTACAACCTCTCCAGCCAGGA
>JAJPEW010000200.1 GCA_021166755.1 Hydrogenophaga sp.
ATCCGCTGTTCAAGCTGGCCAAGGAGCTGGAGAAGATTGCCCTGGAAGACGACTACTTCGTGCAGCGCAAGCTCTACCCGAACGTGGACTTCTACTCCGGCATCGTGCAGCGCGCCATCGGCATCCCGGTCAGCC
Organism: Hydrogenophaga sp.; assembly: GCA_021166755.1. Lineage (GTDB taxonomy): Bacteria > Pseudomonadota > Gammaproteobacteria > Burkholderiales > Burkholderiaceae_C > Hydrogenophaga > Hydrogenophaga bisanensis. The sequence goes on from JAJPEW010000200.1 coordinate 136, forward strand.
TGTTCACCGGCATCTTCGCCCTGGCCCGCACCGTCGGCTGGATCGCCCAGCTCAACGAAATGCTGGCCGACCCCGAGTACAAGATCGGCCGTCCGCGCCAGCTGTTCACCGGCTCGCCCCGCCGTGACGTGCCCACCGGGTTCAAGCGATAACAAGCCCACCCCCGCGCCGCCTGCGGCGTCACCCCCTCAAGGGGGCAACGCGATGCGGCCTGGCAAAGCCAGTTCCGCCGCGTTCTGGCTTCAAACCCGCTCACCTCTGGTGGCGGGTTTTGTTTTTGCGGGGTCTGACATCGTGATTCACGATGCATCCAACCCGACAAAAGAGGGAAAATCCCGGGAGTCATCTTGAAACACGATGACCTTCCCATGAACGCACCCGACCGCGCCTTCACCCGCCGCCTCGACCTGACCACGCTGCAGCTCTTTGTGGCGGTGTGTGAGCGCGGCAGCATTGGCAAGGCGGCCGAGAACGAGTTCATGGCGCCCTCGGCGGTCAGCAAGCGCCTGTCCGACCTCGAAGCCACGGTCGGTACCTCCCTCTTCCTGCGGCACGCCCGGGGCGTCACCCCGACGCCGGCAGGCCAGAGCCTGCTGCACCACGCCCGATCGGTCCTGTTCAGCCTGGACAAGATGCAGGGTGAACTCGCCGAGTACGCACATGGCGTGCGCGGTCATGTCCGGGTCCACGCCAACATCTCGGCCATCGTGCAGTTTCTCCCGGAAGACCTGGGCAGCTTCATCCGGGATCACGATGCCATCAAGATCGACCTGGAAGAGCACCTGTCTACCGAGGTACTGCGGGCGGTGCAGGAAGGCGCTGCCGACCTGGGCATCTGCCATGTCGGTGTCGCCGGTGCGGGCACCGAGCTGCAGACCCTGCCTTATCGCCAGGACCGACTCGTGCTCATCGTTCCCCAGGGACACCCCCTGGCGAACCAAACCCGGATGGCATTCGCTGACAGTCTCGAGTTTGACCATGTCGGTCTGCACGCCAACAGCTCGATCTACCTGGCCATGAATGAGGCCGCCCATCGGGCCGGGCGCGGCATCCGCCTGCGCATCCGTGTCACGGGGCTGGACGCCATGTGCCGCATGATCCACAACGGTCTGGGCGTCGGGTTGATGCCCCGCCGGGCCTTCGACCTGATGCATGGGGTCGGCCACCTGACCGCCATCGATCTGACCGATGCCTGGGCGACCCGGCGCATCGATCTGGTGGCCCGCGATTTCTCCAGCCTGCCCGTCAGCGCACGGCTGCTGGTGGACCACCTGTCCTCCCGGGCCGGCGACAGTCCCACACCCACCTAGAATTTCAGTTCCCCACAGGAGTACCCCCACCCATGGCACGCACCCTCTACGACAAGATCTGGGACGAACATGTCGTCCACACCGAGGAAGACGGTACGTCCGTCCTGTACATCGACCGCCATCTGGTGCATGAGGTCACCAGCCCCCAGGCCTATGAAGGCCTGCGCCAGGCGGGCCGCAAGGTCTGGCGCGTGAGCTCGGTGGTGGCCACCGCCGACCACAACACGCCCACCACCGGCTGGGAACTGGGCTACGACGGCATCGCCGATCCGATCAGCAAGGAACAGATCGTCACCCTGGACAGCAACATCCAAGAGTTCGGCGCCGCCGCCTTCTTCCCCTTCATGTCCAAGCGCCAAGGCATCGTGCATGTCATCGGACCCGAGAACGGCGCCACCCTGCCCGGGATGACCGTGGTCTGCGGTGACTCGCACACCTCCACGCATGGGGCCTTCGGCGCTCTGGCCCACGGCATCGGTACGTCGGAAGTCGAGCACGTGCTGGCCACCCAGACCCTGCTGGCCAAGAAGGCCAAGAACATGCTGATCAAGGTGGAAGGCCAGTTGCCCAAGGGCTGTACCGCCAAGGACATCGTGCTGGCCATCATCGGCAAGATCGGCACGGCGGGCGGTACCGGCTACACCATCGAGTTCGCCGGCAGCGCTATCCGTGCGTTGTCCATGGAGGGGCGCATGACGGTGTGCAACATGGCCATCGAGGGCGGCGCGCGCGCCGGTCTGGTGGCCGTGGACGACAAAACCATCGAATACGTCAAGGGTCGTCCGCTGGCTCCCACGGGCGTCGAGTGGGATCAGGCCGTCGCTTACTGGAAGACCTTGCATTCCGACCCGGACGCCGTCTTCGATACCGTGGTCGAACTCGATGCCAGCCAGATCCTGCCGCAGGTGACCTGGGGCACCTCGCCGGAAATGGTGCTGGACGTCACCGCCGCCGTCCCTGACCCCGACAAGGAAAAGGATCCGAACAAGCGCAACGCCATGGAGCGTGCGCTCACCTACATGGGGCTTGAGCCTGGCAAGCCGCTGGCCGACATCCACGTCGACAAGGTCTTCATCGGCTCGTGCACCAACAGCCGGATCGAAGACATGCGCGAGGCTGCCGCCGTGGTCAAGAAGCTCGGCCAGAAGGTCGCCAAGAACGTGAAGCTGGCGATGGTGGTTCCGGGATCGGGTCTGGTCAAGGAACAGGCCGAGCGCGAAGGTCTCCATGAAGTCTTCCGGGCCGCGGGCTTCGAATGGCGGGAACCGGGCTGCTCGATGTGTCTGGCCATGAACGCCGACCGCCTGGAACCCGGCGAGCGCTGCGCTTCCACCAGCAACCGCAACTTTGAAGGCCGTCAGGGTGCTGGCGGCCGAACCCACCTGGTCTCGCCGGCCATGGCCGCCGCCGCCGCCATTCACGGCCACTTCGTCGATATCCGGACCATCGCCTGAGCCACGTCCCGAGCCCTTCTCACTGGAGTCCCCTCATGCCAACGTTCAAGCCTTTGCTCAACTTCATCACCGTCGCCGCGCTGGCGTCGCTGGCTGCCTGCAACACCGTGCAAGGCGTCAAGCAGGACGCGCATGTCGTCAAGGACAAAGCGATCGAGGTCAAGGACGTGGTCGTCGACAAGGCCATCCTGGTCAAGGACAAGGCGGTTGAAGGCGGCAAGGCGGCCGGCCAGGCGGTCGGCTCCGGCCTGGAGAAAGCCGGCGAAGCGGTCAAGGGCGCGACCAACTGACACCCAACATCATGCAGAAATTCAACCTTCACACCGGCCTCGTGGCCCCCATGGACCGCGAGAACGTCGACACCGACGCCATCATCCCCAAGCAGTTCCTCAAGTCGATCCGCAAGACCGGCTTCGGCCCCAACCTGTTCGACGAATGGCGCTACCTGGACCAGCCCGGGCAGCCCGGCGTGCCAGAGAGCCAGCGCAAGCCCAACCCGGACTTCGTGCTGAACCAGCCGCGCTACCAGGGCGCATCCATCCTGCTGGCCCGCAAGAACTTTGGCTGCGGCTCCAGCCGAGAGCATGCCCCCTGGGCCATTGACCAGTACGGTTTC
>JAJPEW010000202.1 GCA_021166755.1 Hydrogenophaga sp.
GCGCTTGTGCACCCAGTAATACTGCTCGGGCATCTGGCGAATGAAGGCCTCAAGCTCGCAGTTCATGCGCGTGGTGTCGGCGACCACGTCGTCGGTCGGAAAACTGGTCCACGGCGAGTGGACGGTCACCTCATAACCCTCACGGGTCATTCGGGCCACCACCGGCACCACCTGGGCGCGCGCCATGCGTGCAAAGCGCGAGAGCGAGGGCACCGTCGCGGCCTGAACGCCGAAAAACGGCACAAAGATCGAATCGCGGCGCCCATAGTCCATGTCGGGCAGCAGGTACAGGGGCTCACCGGCGCGCAGCGCCGAGACCAGTGCCTTCAGGCCTGCGCTCTTGGCCACGATGTGGGGCTCCCCGAAACGCTGGCGGCCCTGCGACATCCAGCGATCGATGTCGACATTGAGCTGTCGGGCGTAGATGCCACAGAACTTGCGGTCCAGATGGGCCGTCAGCGCGGTCCAGCCCGTGTCCATGCCGACAAAGTGGGGAGCGAACAGGACGGTCGAGACATCGCCTTTGAGCGCATCCAGATCTCCGGCAAGCTTCAATCGCCGGCGGACCACATCGGGACGGCCTTCCCACAGCCAGCTGCGGTCCAGCCAGGCCTGGGCAAATCGGACAAAGTGCTCCCGAATGGCCCGCTGCGCCTGCGCGTCCGAGGATTCGGGAAAGCACAGCATCCAGTTCGTCAAGGCGATCCGCCGCCGCCTGGCGGCCACCAGGTGCAACGCCCTGCCAAACAGCCAACCCGCCGCCCGGACCCAGGGCAACGGAAGACCGGCGAGCAGGCGCATGAACGCGAGCCCCATGCGGTTGGCCAGCGATGGGCGATGAGCATCGTCAGTGTCAGGTACTGGCGTCATGTGAAATGGGTCAGGCCGGGTGTTTGTATCGGTTGTAAGACCAGAGGTATTGCTGCGGACACTCGGCAATCAGTTGCTCCATGGCCGCATTGATGCGGGCGGCGGCCGCCACTGCATCGACGGGCAAGCCCTCCGGTCCGGCCAGATCGAACGGCCGAATGTGCACGAGGTAGCCGCGCCCCCAGCGCAGACGCTCGCCCCAGGCCAGCAGGGGCACCGCGCCGGAAGCATGAACGAGCCGCGCCGACAGCGTCATGGTGTAGGCCGGCCGTCCGAAGAACGGCGCCCAGACCCCCTGCCCTTGCGGAGGCACCTGATCGGGCAAAAGCCCCACGGTCTCGCCGGCTTTCAGGGCCTTGATGAGTTGCTTGACGCCGGCCAGCGTGGTCGGGGCCGTGTGAAGCCCCGGGCGACGGCGGGCCCGCGCCACCAGGTCCTGCAGCCAGGACTGGCGCGGCGGCCGGAAAAGCACCGTGATCGGGTGGCGTTGTCCGAAGCGCTCGGCATACGCCTGTGCGGTGACCTCGAAGCTGCCCATGTGGGGGGTGAGAAACACGATGCCTCGACCGTGGGCGTGGGCAGCCTCGATGTGGGCCGCGCCTTCCCAGCCGACGCGCACGGGACGCCCGAACCACAGCCGGGGCAACTCGGCCACCATGCACCCGGCCTGACCCACCGAGGCCAGTGTCCTGGCCATGCCCACGCGGGCCAGCGAAGCGTGCGCCCAGAGGCGCTGACGGTAGCGGGACGATGCCAGCCAGCTGATCCAGCCCACCATGAACCCGAGTCCGTGCAGCACGGGCAGGGGCAGGTGTGAAGCCAGCCGGAACAGGAAGCTTGCGAAATTTCTCAAGGGCAAAAGGATGCTGGCTGCACTAGAATAGCGACATCGCCGAGTTGATGAACTGATTGCGGGGCGATTCAAAAATACCGCTAAAGCGTTCGCCGACCCCTGACAGAGCGGCAACGCCGGTCCCACTTTCAGGAGTTTATATGGCGAACGACTTCCTCTTCACGTCCGAATCGGTCTCTGAAGGTCACCCCGACAAGGTGGCCGACCAGATTTCGGATGCCATCCTTGATGCGATCTTCACCCAGGACCCGCGCAGCCGCGTGGCGGCCGAAACCCTGACGAACACCGGTTTGGTCGTTCTGGCGGGTGAAATCACCACCAACGCGCATGTCGACTACATCCAGGTGGCGCGCGACACCATCAAGCGCATCGGCTACGACAACACCGAGTACGGCATCGACTACAAGGGTTGTGCGGTGCTGGTGGCCTACGACAAACAGTCCAATGACATCGCCCAGGGCGTGGACCATGCTTCTGACGACTATCTGAACACCGGCGCCGGTGATCAGGGTCTGATGTTCGGCTACGCGTGCGACGAGACCCCGGAACTGATGCCGGCCCCGATCTACTACGCACACCGGCTGGTCGAACGCCAGGCGCAGCTGCGCAAGGACGGCCGTCTGCCCTTCCTGCGTCCGGATGCCAAGAGCCAGGTGACGATGCGCTATGTGGATGGCAAACCGCACAGCATTGACACCGTGGTGCTGTCCACCCAGCACAGCCCGGACCAGAGCGAGACCCAGACCAAGCTCAAGGCCAGCTTCTATGAAGCCGTGATCGAGGAGATCATCAAACCGGTGCTGCCCAAGGAGTGGCTGCAGGACACCAAGTACCTGGTCAACCCGACCGGCCGCTTTGTCATCGGTGGCCCGCAGGGTGACTGCGGCCTGACCGGTCGCAAGATCATCGTGGATACCTACGGTGGCGCCTGCCCGCACGGGGGTGGCGCTTTCTCGGGCAAGGATCCGACCAAGGTGGACCGCTCGGCCGCCTACGCCGCCCGTTATGTGGCCAAGAACGTGGTGGCCGCAGGCCTGGCGCGGCAGTGCCAGATCCAGGTGGCCTATGCCATCGGCGTGGCGCACCCGATGAACATCACGGTTTACACCGAAGGCACGGGCGTGATTCCGGACGACAAGATTGCCGAACTGGTGCGCGAGCACTTCGATCTGCGTCCCAAGGGCATCATCCAGATGCTGGACCTGCTGCGTCCGATCTACAGCAAGACCGCCGCCTATGGCCACTTCGGCCGCGAGGAGCCGGAGTTCACCTGGGAACGCACCGACAAGGCGGCTGCATTGCGGGCCGCCGCCGGTCTCTGACCCCGGTACTTTTGCACGAACGACAAGGCCCTGGATCCATTCCAGGGCCTTTTTCATTACCCGCAATCGGAAAATCGTTCATCTGGTGGTTCAAAGAGACTGAATTTCTGCTTCGTTCGACCGATATGCTTTCATGAGTCTTGCGCTCTGCGCGCATTGAACCGATAGTGGAGCCATGATGAGCGAACAGCCTGAACACATCGCCAACCCCAACATCGATCCGGACCTCTTGGAGCGCCTGGTTGCCGAGCGGACCCGGGAGTTGCAGGCCACCCTGGCGGAAGCCCGGCAATTGATCGATCACGCCCCCTGCGGCTATGTATCGATCAGCAAGGACCTGAACATCGTCAATGTCAACCAGACCCTGCTGGACTGGGTCGGGTACGAGCGCGACGAAGTGGTGGGCAAGGCACGGCTGTTCGACCTGATCGATCCGATGCGCCGCGCAACGATCGAGATGCGCCTGCAGACGCTGCAGGACACAGGCAGGACCGATCCGATCGAGATTGAAATCCGGCGCAAGGACGGCAGCCATTTTCATGCGCTGATTTCATCGACCGCGGTTCGAAATGAAAACGGCGATTTTCTTCACTCGAACACCACGGTGATCGACATCAGCGAACGCAAGGCGGCGGAGCAGCGGCTGGCCTCGCACGATCGCTTCCTTCAGACCATCACCGACCGGATTCCGGTGCAGCTGGGTTATTACGACAAGGAACTGATCTGCCGTTTTGCCAACACCGCCCATGCCAGCCACTACGGCAAGCTGGCCAGCGACATGGTGGGCATGCACCTGAGCCAGCTGGTCAGTACCAGCGTGCTGCCCGAGATCCTGCCGCATGTGGCCGATGCGCTCAATGGCGTCTCACAGAGCTTCGAGGCGGAGCGGGTCACAGCCAATGGCAACCGCCACTTCTACGACATCCACTACATTCCCGACTTCCAGCACGGGGCCGTCGAGGGCTTGTTCATTGAGCTGTACGACATCACCGACCGCAAGAAAACGGAAGAGTTCGTTCTGGAAGCCAACCGGGATCTGGAAGAGCGCGTCAATGAGCGCAGTGCCGAACTGTTCCGCAGCGAACAGCGTTATCGCCTGATGGTGGATGCCATCCAGGATTACTGCGTCTACTTCATCGATGAGAACGGGCTGGTCAACGAGTGGAGCGACAGTGCCCAGCGCATGCATGGCCATGGTCGCGACCAGATCTTGGGGAAGTCGTTCCGCCACCTGATGGCCACGGACAACGCGGGCGAAGACGAGGTCGATGCCGATCAGGTGCTCAGGCTGGCCAAGGCCCACGGGCAGTGGGAGTCCCGTGGCTGGCGCCTGCGTGACGACGGCTCGCGCTTCTGGGCGCATTCCATCGTGACAGCGCTGCGCAACGAGAACGACGAGCTGCAGGGCCTGTCGGTGATCACGCGCGACATGACCGCCGCCAAGAGCCTGGAGGACGTCATGAACGACCTCAACAAGGAACTGGAAAAGCGCGTGGCCGAGCGCACGCAGCAGCTGGTGGCCGCGAACAAGGATCTGGATGTGTTCTCGCACATGGTCTCGCATGACCTGCGCGCGCCCTTGCGACACATCAGCAGCTTTGTGAGCCTGCTGCAGGAAGAACTGGGTGAACACCCCGATGCGGCCGTCCAGCAGTACCTGGGCTCCATCGTGAAGTCGAGCAAGCGCATGAGCCTCATGATCGAAGGCTTGCTGGAGTACGCGCGGCTCGGTCGGGTGGCCATCGAGTCGCAACCGGTACCCCTGTCACCATTGGTGGATGGCGTGGTGTCGCACCTGAAGCAGGAAAATCCGACCCGCCTGATCGACTGGGTCATCGATCCCGACCTGCCGGTGGTGCGGGGGGATGCCATGCTGCTGGCCGAGGTGTTCGGCAATCTCCTGAACAACTCGGTGAAGTTCACCCGCACCCGCCCCCAGGCGGTGATCAAGGTGGGCTGGCAGGTCAATCCGGTCGGTGGCCGGACCTTCTACATCCACGACAACGGTGTCGGCTTCGATCTGGAAAAGGCGCACAACCTGTTCGTGATGTTCCAGCGCCAGCACCATTCGATGGATTTCGAAGGCAACGGCACGGGCCTGGCACTGTCCCAGCGGATCATCGAGCGGCACGGCGGGCGTATCTGGGCCGAGACCGCAACCGGACAGGGCTGCACCTTCTACTTCTCCCTGCCCTTCGAAGGACTGGAACCGGATCTGGAGTTTCCTCGCTCCACGATGGCCGAACTGACGCCCTGATCCGGCTCAGCGAGCTGGCTGCCAGCGGAAGAACATCGGGTAGACCTTCTCGACCACCGGGCCGTCAAAGGCCCAGGCCTTGCACTGACCCAGGTGCATCGGAGGGCGGCCGTCGGCGTGCGGCGCGAAGGATGAGGACATGGTCTGGAACGCGGCCGTGGCCAGGTTGAACAGCAATTCGCGCAGGTGGGTGCAACCCACCGTGCCGCCCAGGTGGCGTTCGATGGTCTTGCGCCACCCCCGCCCCAGGGTTTCACCGATCAGTCCTTGCATGGGCGGCATGGCCTGCGGACACGGATCGTGCGGATGGGCATCCATGCTGACAGCCACGTCACGAATCACCATCTTTTCGTCGATGGTGACGCGAAGGCTCATGTGGTGGATGGGTTCATGGGGCGCCCATTCGCCCTCGCCTTCGATCTCGAAGGCATGGGGCTTGGTGTCGAGCAGTTCGCCCTCGATGTCCCATAGGCCATCATCGCGCCGGTATCCCTGGTAGGTCACGCGGCGGGTGTGCATGGGGGTGCGGGGCTGGGGAGCTGGCAATGGCAAGGCAGGCCTCGTGAGGATATCGTTATCAGTTTGAATTTTCTCCGATCGGGCAGACCCGTGCAGGCACTCTGCTGTCTCGCTACCATGCGGACATGCAACAGTACTGGCTGATGAAGTCCGAGCCCGACGAATGCTCGATCGATGATGCGCTGGCGGCGCCTGGCGCCACGGTGCCCTGGACCGGTGTGCGCAACTACCAGGCGCGCAACTTCATGCGCGACGTGATGCGGGTGGGCGATGGTGTGCTGTTCTACCACTCCAGCTGCCCGCAGCCGGGCATTGCCGGCGTGGCGCGGGTGGCCTCTGGCACTCGGCCGGATCCGACGCAATTTGACCCTGGATCGCCCTACTTCGACCCCAAATCGAGTCTGGAGAAGCCGCGCTGGCTGCTGCTGGATGTGCAGGCCTTGCAGAAGACGCGGCTGATCGGTCTGCCCGAGTTGCGAGCCATCCCGGAGCTGGCCGACCTGCAGATCCTGCAACGCGGCAACCGGCTGTCGATCACGCCAGTCAGCGAAGAGCATTGGCGCTTCATCACCGAACACTTGATGCGCTGAAGCGTCACTGGCGCAGCCGGCTGGGGCCGGGAGGTGCCTTGAGCGACAGGCGCAATCCGGTCTGTGCGAGTACGCCCAGCAGACACAGGCCCATCATCACCACCGCCAGGTTCACGGCGTTGTGATGACTGACCAGACCGACGGCAAAACCGCCCAGCGCCGAGGCCATCTGCTGCATCAGGCCGGCGATGGCGGCTGCTGAGCCAGCCAGTGCCGGCAGCAGACCAACGGTGCCTGCCAGCGCCGGCGGCACCATGAAGCCGTTGCCCAGGCCCATGAGCATCAAGGGCAATGCCAGGGCCAGCGGCGAGTTCAAACCGGCCAGGGCCAACGCCAGCATCAGGCCGATGCCCGCCAGCGTGAAGGCCTGTCCGATCCACATCAGGCGCTGGTCACCGAGACGATGGATGAGGTGCGAGGTCAGGAAATTGCCGATGATGTAGGAACCGGGCACGAACATGATGTAGTAACCAATGCCGTCAGGACCGACACCATAGCTGCCCAGCACCAGCGGCGCCGCCCCCAGGAACGCATAGAAGGTGGCCGAGGTCAACGCCAGCAGGGCCACGTACAGCACGAAGCGCCGGTCCTTGAGGAGCTGCGCATAGGCAGCCAGCATGGCGGTCAGCCAGTGAGCCTGGGGTTGCCCGGATGGCTGGTGCGCAGGCAGCCCGCGCCAGGCCGTCACCCACAGCACGGCCGCCAGCGCGGCCATCAGCACGAAGTTGGCCTGCCAGCCCAGGCCCACGTGCAACTGGCCACCCACGATGGTGCCCAGGGGTGGGCACAGGCCCATGGCCATGCCGACATAGGCCATCACGCGCGTGCGCTCAGGGCCCTGGAAGAGGTCCTGGATCAGGGCGCGACCGACCACCATGCCCGCGGCACTGCCGGCGCCTTGCAGCACGCGCGCCAGAATCAGCGTGGTCAGATCGGTGGCCAGGGCCGCGAGGACCGATGCCAGCAGGGTGATGCTCAGGCCGGTCATCAGGATCTTGCGCCGGCCCAGACGGTCGGACAGCGGGCCGTAGACCAGCTGCAGCAGACCGTAGGTCAGGACATAGCCGCTGAAAGTCAGCTGCACGGCGGCCTGGGGGGCACCGAAGATGGTGGGCCATTCCTGCATGGAGGGCAGACCGATGGTCATGGCCAGCAGGCCGAACGCCAGTTGCGCCAGCAAGTTGGCAATCAGCCAACCGTGGTGGGCGGGACGGGAAACGGGAGAGGTCATGCAGTGTTCAGGGGTGGCCGCGGACTTTCGCCGCGAACGGGACAGTATCTCTCAATGGAAGTCCCGGCTCTGCGGTGCCAGGCGACCCAGCAAGGGGGTGAGGTTCTCCAGACGGCCAGCGATCAGGTTGCAGACGTCGCCATCGCGTTGCCAGACACCATGGACGGCCATCAGGCGTGAGCGGGTAAGCTCGTTTCGCTGTCGTTCGCGCAGCGCACGCCAGACGATGACCTGCACCACGCCGGTTTCGTCTTCCAGCGTCACGAAAACCACGCCCTGAGAGGTGTCAGGCTGCTGGCGGCAGGTGACGATGCCGCAGGCGCGAACCAGGCGGCCGTCGGGCGCTGACTGCAGTTGTGCGGCGGTCATGAACCGACGGGCATTCAGTTGCTCTCGCAGCAGGGCCAGCGGGTGACGGCGCAGGGTCAGACCGGTGGACGCGTAGTCCCAGACAATCGCCTCACCTTCCGGCGCCTCCTCGAGGTGCAGCCTCGCCTCATTGACCGGTGCGCGCCGCAGGATGGCGGGAGCGGACTGCAGCGCGGACGCGTCCCAGACCTGCTGACGCCGATGACCGGCCAGGCTCTGGAGCGCATCGGCAGCAGCCAGGTGTTTCAGGGCCTGGCGGTCGAGGCCGGCGCGCAGGGCCAGGTCTTCGGTGCTGCCAAAAGGCCGCTCCCGACGCGTGGACCTGATGCGCTCCGCCTCGTCTTTCGACAGGCCGCTGACCAGCCTCAGTCCCAAGCGCACCACCGGACGGCCCGGCGCATCGGGCGGCGGCATGTCTTCCAGGGTGCAGTCCCAGTCGCTGTGGCTCACATCGGCGGGGCGCACCTGCACGCCGTGGCGCTGTGCGTCCTGCACCAGCTGACTGGGTGAGTAGAAGCCCAGCGGCTGGCTGTTGAGCATGGCGGCCAGAAATTCGGCGGGGTGGTGGCACTTGATCCAGCAGCTGTCGTAGACCAGCAGCGCAAAGCTCACCGCATGGCTTTCCGGGAACCCGTAGCTGGAAAAACCCTTGACCTGCTCGACCACCCGCTGCGCGAAGTCCAGCGGATAACCATTGCGTGTCATGCCGTCGATGAGGCGGTGTTCGTAGGCCCCCAGCCCGCCGGTGCGGCGCCAGGCGCCCATGGCGCGGCGCAGGCCATCGGCCTCACCGGGGGTGAAGTCAGCCGCGATGATGGCGATCTGCATGCACTGCTCCTGGAAGACCGGGACACCCAGGGTGCGCTCCAGTGCCGCCTCCAGCCCCTTGGGGTAGTCGACGGGTTCCTTGCCCTGGCGGCGGCGCAAATACGGATGAACCGCACCACCCTGGATGGGGCCGGGCCGCACCAACGCGACCTCAATGACCAGGTCGTAGAAAGTGCGCGGGCGCAGGCGCGGCAGCATGGCCATCTGCGCGCGGCTTTCGATCTGGAACACGCCCACGGTGTCGGCGGCGCAGATCATGTCGAAGGTGGCATCGTCCTTGTCGGGAATGGTGTGGATGGGCATGGGCCGGCCGCGCCGCTGACCGATGAAGTCGAGCGACTTTCGGATCGCGGTCAGCATGCCCAGCGCCAGCACATCCACCTTGAGCAGGCCCATGGCATCCAGGTCGTCCTTGTCCCACTGGATCACCGTTCGGTCGGGCATGGACGCGTTCTCGATCGGCACCAGCCGGGCCAGCGGCCCGCTGGTGAGCACGAAGCCGCCCGTGTGCTGCGAGAGATGGCGCGGGAACCCCAGCAACTGCCTGACCAGGGTCACCAGCTGACGCACGGCCAGGCTGTCCGGATCCAGACCGGCTTCGCGCAGGCGGGTGTCGGCCAGCCCGTCTTCGTCCCACCAGCGGTGGCCACTGGCCAACCGCATGAGCGTGGCCTCGTCAAAACCCAGGGCCTTGCCCACATCGCGCACAGTGCTGCGCGGTCGGTAGCTGATGACGGTGGCGGTGAGCGCGGCGCGGTCACGTCCGTACTTGCGGTAGAGATACTGGATGACTTCTTCGCGCCGCTCATGCTCGAAATCCACGTCGATGTCGGGTGGCTCGTTGCGTTCGCGCGAGATGAAGCGTTCGAAGAGCAGCGAGGAGCGCGCCGGGTCGACTGCGGTGATGCCCAGGCAGTAGCAGACCGCGCTGTTGGCCGCCGATCCGCGCCCCTGGCAAAGAATGCCCTGCGAACGCGCGAAGGCCACGATGTCGTGCACGGTCAGGAAGTAGTGCTCATAGCCCAGCTCCGTGATCAGCGTCAGTTCATGTTCGATCTGGGCACGAATCGGGGACGGAACGCCCTCTGGCCAGCGCTCATGGGCACCAGCCTCGGTGAGCGCGCGCAAGTGCTGGGCCGGCGTGAGGCCGGGCGGCACCACCTCGGCCGGGTACTGGTAGCGCATCTCGTCCAGCGACCAGCCCGTGCAACGCTGGGCAATGTGCAGGGTTTCTGCCAGCAGATCCGGCGGGAAACACTGCGCCAGCCGCAAGCGGGTTCGCAGGTGCTGTTCGGCATTGGGGGTGAGCGCGTAGCCGCAGTCGGTCAACGGACGGCCGATGCGGGTGGCGGTCAGCACGTCCTGCAGCGGCTTGCGCGAACGCACATGCATGTGCACGTCGCCCACCGCGACCAGCGGTACCGCCGTGAGCGCACTGGCCTGGCGAAGGCGCTGCAGGTGGATCTCGTCGTCCATCAGGCGCAGCTGGGTCACGCCCAGCCAGCAGCGCCCCAGGAAGGCGTCGAGGAGCCAGCGCGCGGTGGCGTCCGTCTGCGCCGGGGTGGCGTGGCGGGGTGGCACGGCGATGGCGACACAGTCACCCAGCGCATCTGGATCCATCGCTGCCAGCGTCAGGCGGTAGGTGCCTTTTTCGGACGAACGCCGCAGACGCGTGATGAACTCGCACAGGTTGCCGTAGCCCTGGAGGCTGGTGGCCAGCAGCGCCAGGGTGAAGTCACCCGTAGGTGCGCCCTGCCCCTGCACGCGGAACTGACTGCCCACCATGAGGGGCAACCTGGCCTTTTTGGCCGCCAGGTGGGCGCGCGCGATGCCGGCCATGGAGCATTCATCGGTGATGGCCAATGCGGTGTAGCCCAGCGTCTGCGCACGCGCCACCAGCTCCTCGGCATGGCTGGCACCGCGCAGGAAAGTGAAGTTGGAGCAGCACAGGAGCTCGGCGTATTCGGGCAGGGACATCGCAAGCCCTCAGGCGAAAAAGCCATGCAGGTACCAGGCCGGCTCGTCGGCCAGCCGTGTCTGGAACACCCACAGCAGGCCCGTCTTGGCCGAGCGTGCGACCCAGTAGTCCCGCGCCGCATGGCGGGTCTGACCCGATGCTTCATCACGATCCCACCAGCCGCCCTCGACACGCTGCGGGCCGAGCAGCAGTTGCAGTTCGCCCTGATGCTGCGGTCGATGCGCGATGACCGGCAGACGCAGTGGCTGCTCCAGCAGCAAGGACGGTTGTGGCCAGGCCGGTTGTGGCACCGTGTGTGCGCCAGATGGCAGGGGTTGGCCCACGGGCTGCCAGCGGGCGGCGAACTCGGGCCGATGGTCCGCGCAGAGCCGTGGACGCAGCACACGCGCTTCGCCCAGACGGGCAGACAGGCGTTCAAGCACATGGGCCAATGGCTCCTGCCCTTGGGCGTCGTCGGGCAACCAGGAGACGCTGAGTTGCGGCAGCGATCGCACCTCGTCGGCCGTCAGCCGCAAATCACCCACCGGCGCTGCCAGCGTCACCTGCGACAGGTGCTCGGCCAGCAGACGTGAGAGATGATCCACCGCACGCGTAGGTTCTGCCGTGCGTACGGTCAGCTGCCCACCCTCGCCCGCACCACGCGATCGCATCGCATCGTGCGCCCAGTGCAGGGTGAAGGCGGTGGTGCCGAGATGGCGTGCTGCCAGCCAGGCCGCCAGCTGCAGCAGCAGGCGGCGGGCGCCGAAGAGCATGGCGGCCGCTTCATCCACCCGATGCGGCAATTCCAGCCGGGCATCGAAGCGTTCGGGCAGCACCACCCATGAATGCGTCTGTGGCGCATGGCCATAGGCCTGATCCAGCGCGCGCAGCAGTGCGGCGTCAAAGCGCCGGGCCAGGCCTGCGCGTGGCAGGCGTCGAACGTCGCCCAGCGTTCGGCAGCCGATGTGGGAGAGCGTCATCCGGTGGGCACGCAAGGCACTGAGCACGGTCAACGGCAGCGGATCCAGCAGCGCAGCCAGCGGCTCCCCCAGACCGTCCTCGACCCCGGCACGGGCCAGTGCCAGCGCAGCCAGTGCGTTCGGTGCCCAGGCCAGAGCGGTGGCCCCAAGTTCCTGCGCCCCGGGCCACAGCCGCTCGCGCAACGCCAGCCGTCCACCGAACAGGCGCAAGCTGCCCCTCACCTCCAGCAGAACGGCTTCTTCGGCGATGGCGACGCGGGGCGTGAACTGCAGCGCCCAGACCGCCAGCGCCTGCAGCACCGCGTCAGTGGAAGGAAGCGGTTCGTCGGGACTGGGCAGCTTCAGCGCGGACCACAGCATGGCCGGCCTCACGGGAAACGACAACAGCGGGACGGGGTGCATCGACCCGCCGGGAAGGCCAGACCTGCGGCAAGCCGGCCGGCGGGGCGGACAAGGCAAGCGCATGCGCCAGGGGTGGCCCCTTGCGCTTGACCACATCCACCAGCAGCTGCCAGTCATCGCCAACCCCGCCCGCACGAGCCACCAGACGCAGCGGCGCGGCCGACGACTCGCGCGCGGCCCTGGCGGGTCGGCACAGGAAGGCCGGTGCCGCGCTGGCGGCGGCATGAACCTGCAGGCGACGCAACTGGTCTGACCGGACCGCTGGCAGCCAGGACAGGACGGCACCACACGACCCGGCCTTGAGCAGTTGCTCGGTGGCCCACAGGCGTTCGGCCGCGGTATCGGCGCGCACCCAGATCAGCGCATCGGTGCCCACGCCATGTGGGAGCAGGCCGGGCGCGTGCGGTGGGATGGGCGGGCCAACCAGAACCATCCGGCCACCTTCGGCCGCGATGCGTCCCAGCAACGGCCCGAGCAGACGGAACTCCAGCGTGCCGGCCTGCGGCAGCAGCAGTTCGGTCAGTCCGAAGCCAGGCCAGCCACCACCGGGCAGGACGGCGTCCAGCGCATCAAAGCCGCTGGGCCAGGTGGTGCTGACCGTCTGGCCCAGCGCGTCGCCGCGCCAGACGGCCGCGGCCACCGCGGGCGGCAGCACCACCGGCCGGCATGACCGGAGGGCGGAGGCTTCAGAGACGGAAACGGCAGGAACTTCAAGGGCCTCCTGCCGGTGGAACATGGGCTGCATGGTGCGCCCATGATAGCGTGTTTACTGTTTTTTTGTACAGTATTTTCCGAACGAACCGGGTGGGCATTGGCCCCTGGCATCAGCCGAAATGGACCACCTGCCCCTGCCGGTCAAACGGCACGAAGGCCTGAATCTGGCCCTGGTGGATGGACATGACCATCTGGTTGAGCGCCCGGTCGATCTGCTCGTTGGCCGGCGGTCGCCCCGGCTGGCCCGCCAGGGCAGCCACCATGACCATGCGCCACTGGTCGGATTGGGCATCGGCATCCCTGACCAGTGCTTCCCAGCTGTCGATGTCGGATGGCGACCGGTCCACGCACATGCGGGGCGTCAGCGCACCGCCCTCTCCGCGGGCAAACCGCTCACGCTGATCGGGCGTGCTGTCGGGCGGCAACTCCACATCGACAAACACCATCAGCAGGCTCTGGGGAACAGGCTGGGCACGGCTGGCCGAGAGCAGGTCGGCAAAAGAGGCAATGTTCATTCGGTGGGTTCCGGTGCGGGTGGAAAGCCGGCCATGACGCCAGCCTCGCCCAGGGTCTGCAGATAGTCTTCGGGCGACGGTCGGGGCCGTGCCGGGCGTCGCTGGCGCACGGTCCCCAAGCTGAGGAAGCACAGGGCATGCTCGTCGGGTGTCAGCCCGAACAGGGCGCGCAGGGCCGTCGACTTCAGGGCCTTGCCGCTGGTCAGTGCCGAACCGTAACCCTGCGCCGTGGCCATCAGGAGGAGGTTCTGCACGGCGCATCCGGCCGAGAGGATGCGCTCATGCAGGTCGACGCCGGGGTCTCCACGGGCGCCGTCGACAACCAGCAACAGCAGCACCGGTGCGCGCAGCGCCTTGTCCCGGGCCTGGGACACCTGCTCATCGGTCGCCGCCGGATCGCGTTCCAGCAAGGCCTGCGCAAAGGCATCACCCAGCCGCGAACGCTGATCCTGCGGGACGCAGATGAAGCGCCAGGGCAGGATCTGGCCATGGTCGGGCGCCGATGCGGCGCTGGTCAGCCAGGTGCGCCATTCATCCGGATCGGGGCCGGGGGCATCGAGCCGCTTGGGCAGGATGGTCTGGCGCGCTTCCATGAGCATGGACAGCGCGGCGGGAGAAAGTTCGTTGTCAGTCGACCAGGATCTGTCCATCGTTCTCGATGTAGGGCGGGTAAGGACCGGTGCCACTGTGCGTGGACTCGGAGGCCGGGACGAAGGCTCCGCGTTCGGCGTCAAACACGTGCACCTCGCCATTTTCGATCACATAGTGCCACCCATGCAGGGTCAGATGACCCGCTTCGACCGCGCGACGGACCATGGGGTAGTCCATCAGCCGCTCCAGCTGCAGCACCACCGCACGCTGCTCGGTGCGGTGCAGGGCCTCGCGGGTCGGCTGCACAGGCAGCAGCGCCTCGTCCGCCAGCCTCAGCCAGGCCTTGAGTGCCACGGCTTCGTCCGGCGCACCTTCGTAAGCGGTGCGGATGGCGCCACAGTGGCTGTGACCACAGACGATGATCTGCTCCACCTTCAGGCTGAGCACCGCAAACTCAATGGCAGCCATGGTGCCATGCAAGCCGTGCGACTGGTCGCAGGGCGGCACGAAAGCCCCGACGTTGCGCACGATGAACAGATCCCCTGGTGCCGCGCCGGTCAGCAGATAGGGCACCAGACGCGAATCGGAGCAACCGATGAACAGGGTCTTGGGATGCTGACCCTGGGCCACCAGGTCCTGGAAGCGCTGCTGGTGCCGGGGGAAATAGTCCTCCTGGAAATTTCGCAGACGCAACAGCAGTTCGTCTGGCATGGTCAACCCCTTACTGAACCAGGGGCGAGTCGGCCCCCTCCAGATCGATGCCTTCGACCGTGGCCTGGCCCACCAGCAGGCGCATGTACTGGCGCAAGGCGGTGGCCCGGGACTGCAGGCGCAGGCGGGAGGTGATCTGCTCGCGGACCTCGTCGAACGACGGCAAGGTGCCCTTCTTGCGGCCCAGCACCTCGATGATGTGCAAACCAAAGCGGGTATGCACCAGGCGGGGATGCACCCCCATGCCCCAACGTGAATCGCTCTGGAAGAACAGCTCGTTGGCCAGTTCGGGCGCGCAGTCCTGCGGGCCCACCCAGCCCAGATCACCACCCTGGGCGCTGGACGGGCAGTTCGACAGCTCGGCCGCCAGTTGCTCGAAGCGACCCGGCGGCACATCCTTGCGGGCCAGCTCCAGCAGGGCCGCCTCGGCCCGCTGCGTCAGTGCATGCACATTCACCCCGGGCGTGACCGCAAACAGGATGTGACGAACATGCAGAGACTGCCCGATGATGAAGTGGGGCTTGTTGGCTTCGTAGTAGCGCTGGCACTCTTCCTCGGTCGGCTCGGGTGACCGGACCTCGTCGTCGGTCATGGCCTCGATCACCTTGCGCTCGACTTCGTTGAGTTCGGGCGCCAGCAGACCGGTGACGCGGGGCAGAAGGCCCAGCGACACCGCCCGCTGGCGCAGCAGCTCGGTCCAGGCCCGCTCACGCAGGGTCTGGGCATCCACCGACTCGCCCGGCTCGTGCAGGGCAATGCCGTTGATGCTGGCCGGAACAATCTGCAGCTGGCCGGAGCAGGCGCAGTGTGCGCTGCCACAGCCGCCGGATGGGTTGGCGTTCATGATCTTGCTCTCTTGGCCGGTTTCAGAAAGGACGACCACCCTGGCTGGCCGGTGCACGTGGGGTCATGCCGACCCGGCGGCTGCGCACCAGCTGGTAGGGACGCACCACATAGGCCAGGGTGCCGAATCCGCTCCACACATGCACCAGGCGGGTGAACGGGAAGATCAGGAAGATGCTCATGCCCAGGAACATGTGGGCCTTGAAGATGAAGCCCGCCTCGGCCAGCAGTTCAGGAGCACCGGCGCGGAAGGTCACGATGCGCTGTGCCCATTCGGCCAGCTTCATCATCATGCCACCGTCCAGGTGCTGGGCCGACAGGGGAATCGTCGCCAGACCCAGGGCAAACTGCAGCCACAGAAGCCACAGCAGCACGATGTCGCTGGTCTTGCTGGTGGCCCGGATGCGGGCATCCGACAGGCGACGGTGCAGCAACAGGCTCACGCCGATGAAACCGAACAGGCCGAAGATGCCGCCCGAAATCATGGCCAGCAACTGCTTGGCGCCCGCGGTCATGAAGGGCTCGTAGACAAAGTGCGGCGTGAGCATGCCCACGCTGTGTCCGAAGAACAGGAACAGGATGCCCACGTGGAACAGGTTGCTGCCCCAGCGCAACTGGCCGGCGCGCAGCAGCTGCGAGGAATCGCTCTTCCACGTGTACTGGTCGCGGTCGAATCGCAGCAGGCTGCCCAGAAGAAAGACCGTCAGGCAGATATAGGGGTAGTAACCGAAGAGAAAGTTGTCAAGGTAGTTCATGGTCATCTCCTGTCATCAGGCGGCGGCGCGTTCGGCGCTGCGCGATGGGCGAACGATGTGGATGGGCTGCGCCTCGCCGGGCCGGGCCTGGCCACGGGTGCTGCAGCCGTCGAACGCCTGGGGCTCTGCCCAGGATTCGTCCATCGGCTCGTCCTGCGTGATGGGCACCGCCTGGGGTTTCTCGCCGGCCATCTCCAGCACGGCGGCAATGACGGCGGCGTAGGGGCTTTCACGCTGCAGCAGGGCACTGAAGATGGCGTTCAGGATGTGCGCCACTTCGCCGAGGAAGGACTTGGCCACCTGGGGTGGCTGGGTCGAGGCGAACTCCAGCACCACGCACAGGTGGTCGGGCAGTTCCTCGGGAGAGAGGAACAGGCCCGCCTTTTCGTAGGTCTGTGCCAGGTCGATCATGGCCGGCCCCCGGTCACGCGAGTCACCATGCACATGCTCGAAAAGGTGCAGCGAGGTGGCGCGACCACGGTCGAAGGTCTCGACATAGCGTGACTCGATCTCCATCGGGTCCAGCCGCTGCAGGCCGATGGCCAGGGCACGCAGTTCAGCGCGACGGGCCGCCGGCAGCGCGGCCTCCTCATCGATCGCATCGACCAGCAGGCCCAGTTCGCTGCGCAACTGGTCGTCCGGATAGGCGAGCAGCCGGGCCAGCGCACGCAGGGTATAGCGGGTTTGCTTCATGGCTGTCTCCTTCTCAGACCACCGACTGGATCGGAATCGTGCGGCGCTTGCTGCCACCGAACAGGCTGGTTTCCCCGGCGCCCTCGGAACAGCCGTTGCCGAACGAGAAGCCGCAGCCACCACGCAGGTCAAAGGCGTTCTCGGCGTACTCGCGGTGCGAGGTCGGGATGACGAATCGGTCCTCGTAGTTGGCAATCGCCATCACGTGGTACATCTCCTCGACCTGTGCACGCGTCAGGCCGGTCTGTTCCAGCACCTTGACGTTCTCGACGCCATCCACATGCTTGCCACGCTGGAAGGCGCGCATGGCCAGCATCCGCTCCAGGGCACGCACCACGGGCCCGGTGTCGCCGGCGGTCAACAAGTTGGCCAGGTATTGCACGGGGATGCGCATCTGGCTGAAGTCAGGCAGTTCACCGTTGGCACCGATGTGGCCGGCGTTGGCGGCGGCGCTGATCGGCGAGAGCGGCGGCACATACCAGACCATGGGCAGGGTGCGGTATTCGGGGTGCAGCGGCAGGGCCACCTTCCAGTCGATCGCCATCTTGTAGACCGGGCTGTTGCGGGCACCCTCCAGCCAGGCTTCGGGGATACCATCCTTGCGCGCCTGCTCGATCACCTTGGGGTCGTGCGGGTTCAGGAAGATGTCCAGCTGGGCCTGGTACAGGTCCTTCTCGTTGGGCACGCTGGCGGCTTCGGCAATGCGGTCGGCGTCATACAGCACCACACCCAGGTAGCGAATGCGGCCCACGCAGGTCTCCGAGCAGACAGTCGGCTGGCCAGCCTCGATGCGCGGATAGCAGAAGATGCACTTCTCGGCCTTGCCGGTCTGCCAGTTGTAGTAGATCTTCTTGTAGGGGCA
>JAJPEW010000216.1 GCA_021166755.1 Hydrogenophaga sp.
CGTAGCGTGATGTATCGGAAGTCAGCATGCTCGCGGGCCAGCGCCGGGTCCCCCAGCAGCTCCTCCAGGCGGTAGGGCATGCCCTTGGCCTGCAGCGCCAGCGTGTCTTGCAGCCGCCCGTGGGCACCCACAATGGCGTCACAGGGGCTCGCCAGAATTTCAGGGGTCTGATCGATGGGTCGGGCTCCGGGTTTGAGTTCGCGGATGAAGCAGTCGCGCAAGCTCTCGAAGTGCTGCTGACGGGCTTCATCCAGGTCGAGCTCCGTGAACAGGCGCCAGACGCGGATGCTGATTCGCGTGAGCCAGGGACTGCGAATCCGGCTGTACCAGCCCATGACGTGGGTGAGCAGGATTCGAGGGATGCGGTTGGTGAGCAGGAAGTTCAGGTCTTCCTGAAGAAGCAGTCGGTCGCGGAGCTGTTGGAGTTTCATCGTGGTGTCAAAGCGGATGCGTACAACTGTCACACCGCCACTTGAAACCTCGATGACATGACCCCTCCTGAGATCACTTTCACCGCGGTGGCTGCCGCAGCGGCCCTGCTGGTGGGGCTGCCGGCAGCAAGGCAACGCGTGCTGCTCTCGCTGGGCAAACACCCGTCGCTGACCGGCCACTCCCGCATGGCCAAGCGTCTGGGGCGCTGGATTCCGGCCTACCACTACGGCGAAGACGAGTTCTTCGGGGTGGATGAAGTACCCGCCGAGGTCCAGCAGCAACGCCATGCTGGCTTCATGGCGCTGGGGCAACGTCTGAAGGCCCGCAGCACGCGCACCCTGGACCTGACTGCCGCCGCCCGTGCGGGACTGTCGGACCTGCAACTGACGGGCCGCTACCGGGTGCCGTTCCAGTTCAGTCCTCATGTCATGAAGCACCTGCCTGTCGGCGCCTTCTGGGCAGAGGCGACAGGCAATGAACTGATCGATCTGGACGGCAACCGCTACCTGGATCTGACCGGTTCCTATGGCGTCAACCTGTTGGGGGTGGATGCCTACAAGGCGCTGATCGCTCAAGGCAGCCACATGGGTGAGCAGCTGGGACCTGTTCTGGGGGGATACCACCCCTGCGTCGCAGACAACGTGGCCAGGCTGCAGGCGATCTCCGGTCTGGATGAGGTGAGCTTTCACATGTCTGGCACCGAGGCCGTCATGCAGGCGGTCCGTCTGGCCCGCTACCACACGGGCAAACGCTATCTGGTCAGGTTCTCGGGCGCTTATCACGGCTGGTGGGAAGACGTGCAGCCGGGTCCCGGCAACCCCCTGCCACCCCGGGAGACCTACACCCTGCGAGACATGGATGACCGGGCCCTGCGCGTGCTTCGCAGTCGCAAGGACATCGCCTGTGTACTGGTGAATCCCTTGCAGGCGCTTCACCCCAACCGCAATGCACCGGGGGACTCCACGCTGGTGAACGGAAGCCGGTCCGCAGGCTTTGACCGCCAGGCGTACGCCGACTGGCTGGCGCGCCTGCGCCGCGTATGCGATGAGACCGGCATCGTCCTGATCCTGGATGAGGTCTTTGTGGGATTTCGTCTCGCGCCCGGTGGGGCTCAGCAGTATTTCGGGGTTCAGGCGGACATGGTCTGCTACGGCAAGACCCTGGGCGGCGGGCTTCCCGTGGGCGTGGTCTGTGGCAAGCGGGATCTGATGCGCCGTTTCGATCCGCAGCGCCCTGCCGATCTGTGCTTTGCCCGCGGCACCTTCAATGCCCATCCTTATGTGATGGGGGCGATGAATGCGTTCCTGCAAGCCTTGCACAGCCCGGAGGTTCAGGCGATGTACGAGGGGATGGACGAACGCTGGTCATCTCATGCCCGACGTTTCAACGAGGCGCTGGCGAATGCCGAGTACCCGGTGCGGGTGGAGGCGCTGTCGACGATCTGGACGCTGACCTACACACAGGCGGGTCGCTACCACTGGATGCTGCAGTACTACCTGCGAGACGCCGGCCTGGCACTGAGTTGGGTGGGAACCGGACGGATCGTGTTCAACCTCAGCTACACCGACCAGGAGATGGAGGTGGTGTTGCAACGCCTGCTGTCCGCTTGCGAGGCCATGCGTCGGGATGGCTGGTGGCGGCAGGGTGCTGCGCTTGAGCGGGGGCGCATCGCGAGGCAGGTGCTCGGGGAGATGGTCTTGGCCCGGCTGGGTCTGAGGCCACGACAGATGGAGTCCTGAGTCGCGGCCCAGGGGCCGCGACCGCCGTGGAGGGCTTAATCAATGGGCGCGATGCCCGGGGTCCATCCATTCACCCCGCAGCAGATGCAAGGGGGCCTTGTGATAGAGCTTGATGTCGTGGAAAGGGTCGGTGAGGATCTTGGTGACCCAGGCCAGACCGGCGACGACACCCTGGGTCACGAAAAGCTGAAGCATCCGGAACACCAGGCCGGCCACCCCCACCATGAACCAGAGCAAGCCCACGTTGTGGACAAAGCCCTGCCAGTCCTGATGAGGTTCGAGCAAGCCGAAGAGGGCCGGTTCCTGCACCAGCAGCAGCGGAGACAAGGCCCAGATGGCCATCAGCACCACCTTGCGCTGCAGGTTGTAGCCGACCTTGATGGCTTCCTTGTGTTCGTGCGTGGCCTGGTTGATCTCGTCATAGCCCTTGGGTTCGAAGAAGAAGTGCCCTGCCTGGCGTGTGACCATCGACACCAGCCAGGCAATCAGCGCGGCGGTGGCCGGGTCGGAAAACACCATCGCATAGGCCACCAGGAAGCTGATGGCGCTGATCAGATGCAATGACTGGTTCACACGGCTGTGGTGGTAGTAGCGGTGATCGTCCCAGCGTTGAATGCGCAGTGTTTCCAGAAATGCGTTCACGTTGTTCATCCTTGCTTGAGGTAAATGACGGCACAAGATGTCCCGGACCGGGACGGCGGCATCTTGGTGGGCGCCGGTGAAAGCCCTGTGACAGGTCTTCAACCTGTCATGAAGCCGAAAAAGCTCTAAGTGGGGGTGCTGTCACATGCCTGTTATGCGCACGCATGAGCATGCGGTCATGGAACACCCTGACCAGCCAGCACTTGAAATGACCCACCTGCTGCCGACCCATCGCAGCCTGCGCCTGGCGGTGGTGACCGAAACCTATCCTCCGGAGGTCAATGGGGTGGCGGTGACGGTGGCACGGTTGATCGAGGGCCTGCTGTTGCGTGGGCATGAGATCGACCTGGTGCGGCCGAGGCAGTCCTTGCGCGTGCCGCAGGCCACGGCCGTGGAAGGCCTGCAGGAGTTGCTGATGCGGGGCATGCCGATCCCGCGCTACCCGCAACTGCGGATGGGCCTGCCCGCCAAAGCCGCCCTGATCTCGCAGTGGCAGAGGCGTCGACCCGATCTGGTCCATGTGGCCACCGAGGGGCCCCTGGGCTGGTCTGCGGTGCAGGCGGCCCGCAAGCTGCGTCTGCCGGTGAGTGCGGATTTCAGGACCAATTTCCACGCGTACAGCCGTCATTACGGACTGGGATGGCTGAACAAGACCATCCTGACCTATCTGCGCAAGTTTCACAACCGCGCTGACCTGACGCTGGTGCCCACCGAGACCCTGCGCAAGGAGCTGGCCGCCATGGGATTCGAGCGCTTGAGTGTGGTGGGCCGGGGCG
This sequence comes from Hydrogenophaga sp., assembly GCA_021166755.1. GTDB lineage: Bacteria > Pseudomonadota > Gammaproteobacteria > Burkholderiales > Burkholderiaceae_C > Hydrogenophaga > Hydrogenophaga bisanensis. Next base: position 3,590 of record JAJPEW010000216.1, read on the forward strand.
TGGACACCCAGTGCTTCGACCCTGCGTTGAGAAGCCCGCTGGTGCGTGCGCGGTGGGGGGTGGCCGTCGACGACCCGGTGGTGCTGTATGTGGGGCGTCTGGCTGCGGAAAAGAACCTTGACTTGCTGATCCGCGCTTATCAGGCCATGAAGCAGCGGCGCAAGAGCCTGCGCCTGGTCGTGATTGGCGAAGGCCCCATGGCGGATGACCTCGCCACCCAATGTCCCGATGCCTTGCTGCTGGGTGTTCAGGGTGGGCTTGAACTCGCACAGAGCTACGCCAGCGCCGACATCTTCCTGTTTCCCAGTCGAACGGAAACCTATGGCAATGTGACCGCCGAGGCGCTGGCCAGCGGCCTGGCGGTGGTGGCATTCGACTACGCAGCAGCTCGCGAACTGATCATCAACGGCCACAACGGATGGACATCGGGTCTGCAGGACGAGGAGGGCTTTGTGCGTCGGGCGTGCGAGGTGCTGGAGGCATGGCATCCGGGGCACCCCATGCGGATGAATGCCCGTCGCACCATGCTGTCCAGAGACTGGTCGGGCATCGTGGAGCAAATGGAGGAGCGCTGGCGGACATTGACCGCTGCGACACAGCAGTTACGGACACGTGACGGGAAACTGGGTGTCATGAAGACTTCATGAGGATGCCACCGCAGTGTCATCACCTCTTTCAACAATGACACCAGTCCGTGAAAGAGGAGTGAACCATGAAAGAACTGCCGACGCCCACCATCGATCTGTCACCGGCCCACCTTCCCCGGGGGTCGCTTCATCCGGCTGGCCCACTGGTGGCCCGGCAGATGGTGGCGAGCACGGCCGCCGCATCGGGCATTGCGGTGAGCTGGGCCAGGCATCTGGACGAGGTCCGGGAGGCACAACGTCTGCGGCATGCCGTGTTCGCGGGCGAGATGGGCGCCATCCTGCCCAACACCGTGCCCGGTCACGACGTCGATCTGTTCGATGACTATTGCGAGCACCTGCTGGTAAGGGATGTCGCGACCGCAGAAGTCATTGGCACCTACCGCGTGCTGACACCGGAACAGGCACGCCGTGTGGGATGCACCTACAGCGATACCGAATTCGACCTGACCCGACTGCGTTCGATCCGTGATCGGATGGTGGAGCTGGGCCGGAGTTGTGTGCACCCGGACCACCGGCATGGGGGGGTGATCATGGCCCTCTGGGGCGCGCTGGCCGAATTCATGGTCCGCAACCGCCTGGACACGATGATCGGTTGTGCCAGCATTCCAATGACCCATCAGGGCCCGCACGGCATGGTCGGCGGTGGCCATGCTGCCGCCAGCATCTGGCGTCAGGTGCGCGAAAAGCACCTCGCGTCCATCGAGTTTCATGTGCGACCACGCCTGCCTTTGCCGGTCGAAGAGCTGGACGCGAGTCTCGACGTCGAGCCGCCTGCGCTGATCAAGGGGTATCTGCGTCTGGGCGCCAAGGTGCTTGGAGCGCCGGCCTGGGATCCGGACTTCAATGCCGCAGACCTGCCGATGATGATGCGCCTGGCCGACCTGCCATCGCGCTACCGGAAGCACTTCCTGGGGGCCTGATGAGGACGCCCTTCGGAGTCGATGGTCTTCCGCTGGATGACCGGCAGGAAGTCGGCGATGCGGACGCTGATGACAAACTCCCGGATGAGGTGGAACCCAAGTCTCGCTGGCGCACGGTCTTCATCTCCGACATCCACCTGGGCACGCCGGGGTGTCAGGCGCAGGCGTTGCTGGACTTCCTGCGAGCCAACCCTTCTGACCGGTTGTATCTGGTGGGTGACATCATCGACGGCTGGCAGCTGCGCCGCCGCTGGTTCTGGCCTCAGGCCCACAACGATGTCGTGCAGAAGCTGCTGCGCCGGGCACGCAAGGGCTGCCGCGTGGTGCTTGTTCCGGGTAACCATGATGAGTTTGCCCGTCACTTCCTGGGGCACAGCTTTGGGGGCATCGAGGTGGCGGCCGAGGCTTTGCACCTGACTGCTGACGGCCGCAGGCTGTGGGTCATGCACGGCGATCATTTTGATGGGGTGATCCAGTACGCCAAGTGGCTGGCGTATCTGGGCGATACGCTCTACGAGTTCACCCT
>JAJPEW010000239.1 GCA_021166755.1 Hydrogenophaga sp.
GCTGCTTTGTCCGATGCCGACCACCTCGGCAATCTTGCCGGCCAAGCCTGTATCTGCGGATGCGCCACGTTCAATGGCCTCGACCCGGGCGCCCGTGAACACCTTCACCCCCTTGGCCACGCACCAGTCCTTGATCATGCCCCCTGCCGCTGGTCCCATCATGCGCGGCACCATGCGGTCGCCCATTTCCACGACCGACAGCTCCACGCCGCGCTGTTGCAGCGCTTCCATGATGATGCAGCCGATGAAGCCGGCGCCCATCTGCAACACCTTGGCCCCCGGCTTGGCGAGGTTGGCAATCGCGCGGGCGTCCGCCAAGGTCCAGCAGCTGTGCACACCAGGGCCGTTGATGCCGGGGATCGGTGGCGTGGCGGGCGACGAACCAGTGGCGATCAGCAAGGTGTCGAAACCGATGGTGTTGCCGTCGCTCAGCTGAATGGTCCGCTGGGCCGAATCGACCACCTTGGCTCGAACCCCGCGGCGCACGGTGATGTTGAGCGATTCGAAGTGCCCCGGTGTGTGGCGCAGGTGGGTGCCCTCCTCGCCCACCTTGCCGATCAGCAGGTAGGGAATGGCCATGCGCGAGTACGGGGACTCGTTCTCGTCACCGACAAGGGTGATGGTGTCGCGGGGCGCGTGCTTGCGGATGGTCTCGGCCGCAATGACGCCAGCAGGGCCGGCGCCGAGGATGACGTGGTGGGTCATGTTCTGTTCTCCAAACTGCAAAAAAAGAAGCGGTCACAGGGACCGCTTCTTCATGCACTCAGTCCCGTGGTGAAGGATCAGAGACCGAGGCGGGCCTTGGTCTCTGCGGTGGGACGGCCTTCGCTGTCCCAGCCGCGCGCCTCGTAGTACTTGGGCAGCATCTCGGGCAGCTTGCTCACCACACCCTTGCCCGGACCGGTCTTGGCGGCCTCGGTCAGCAGGCGCTTGGGCAGGTTGTCGTCGGCCTTGGTGAAGCCGGCCGCGTTGTTGAACTCGCGCTCCATGTTCCAGATGCGCTCACCGATGTGGTTGAGGTGTTCCATGGTGAACTCCTCGCCGCAGGCGGCCTGCACCTGCGGGGCCACGTCGGCCAGGGTCCAGGCGAAGCTGGTGAACACGCAGACACCGGCCGAGTCGAAAGCAGCGGTCGCATCCTGGAAGGCCTTGACCAGTTCGGGCTTGCCATTGTGCTCGGTGGGCTCGGTCTTGACCGGGATCCCCAGCACTTCAGAAGCGATGGTGTAGCCGCGCAGGTGGCAAGCGCCACGGTTGGAGGTGGCGTAGGCCAGACCGATGCCCTGCACCACGCGGCCATCGTAGGCCGGGAACTCCTGACCCTTGACACTCATGGAAAGGTCGGGGTGCCCATACTTCGCGGTCAGTCGCTTGGAGCCCAGGCCAATCTCCTTGCCGAAGCCTTCGCCGCGGGCGGTCATGACGGCCAGCTCACACAGGGCCTTGGCCGAACCGAACGGTGCCTCGATACCGATCTGCTCCTTGGTCAGCACACCCATCTCGTACAGCTCCATCACGGCACCGATGGTGGCACCGAAGGAAATGGGATCCATGCCCTCTTCGTTGCAGATCAGGTTGGCGAACTGCAGGGCCTCCAGGTCGTTGACCCCGTTGGCCGCACCCAGCGCCCAGGCGGCTTCGTATTCCAGGCCGCCGGAAGCGCCCCAGTACTCGGGCTTGTTGGCCACCGAGAAGTGGCTTTCGTCGATCTTGCTGATGCGGCCGCAGGCAATCGTGCAACCGAAGCAGGCCTGATTGGTCACCAGGTGCTTCTTGCCGTCGGTGGCCCGTGGCGTGGCCATGGCTTCGGCCGAGATGTCCTTGGCGCCCTCGAACTGGACATCGCGGTGGTTGCGGGTGGGCAGCGCGCCCACCTCGTTGATCACGTTCATCAGCACCTGGGTGCCGTAGGTGGGCAGACCCTGGCCGGTGACGGCGTTGTCGGCCAGCACCTTCTTGGCGGCCTTGGTCGCGGCCATGAAGGCCTTGGGGTCACGGATGTTACCCACGCCCTTGGTGCCGCGAACGGCAATCGCCTTGAGGTTCTTGCTGCCCATGACCGTGCCCACGCCCGAGCGGCCGGCCGCACGGTGCAGGTCGTTGACCACCGCCGCGTACAGCACGCCGACTTCACCAGACTTGCCGATGCTGGACACACGAAGCAGCGGATCCTGCAGGCTGGACTTGAGGGCTTCTTCAGTCTTCCACACGCTCTGCCCCCACAGGTGGGAGGCATCGCGCAGCTCGGCCACATCGTCGTTGATGTACAGGTACACCGGCTTGGGTGACTTGCCCTCGAAGATGATCATGTCCCAGCCCGCCATCTTGAGCTCGGCACCCCAGTAGCCGCCCGAGTTGGAGCAGGCGATGGCGCCGGTCAGCGGGCCCTTGGTGGTGACGGTGTAGCGGCCGCCGGTGGAGGCCATGGTGCCGGTCAGCGGGCCCGTCGCCCAGATGATCTTGTTCTCCGGCGACAGCGGATCGACCTTGGGGTCGATCTCGGTGGTGAGGTACTTGGCAGCCAGACCGCGTGAACCGAGGTAGGCACGGGCCCACTCCATGTTCAGCGGTTCGGACTTGACGGTGCCCGCGGTCAGATTGACGCGGAGGATTTTTCCAGCCCAGGACATGTGAGGTCTCCTAATGTTCGCGTCGTGATCAGGCGGCAGCAGGCTGGTTGCCCAGCTTGTCGGCCCACTGCTTCATCTTGTCGATGCCGGTCCAGTTGGCGTCCACAAAGGTGATGGCGCCGGTCGGGCAGGCGTCGGCACAGGCCGGGTCGCCGCCGCACAGGTCGCACTTCTGGACCTTGCCGGTTTCCTGGACGTAGTTGATGGTGCCAAAGGGGCAGCTGATGGTGCAGACCTTGCAGCCCACGCAGGTGGTTTCGTTGACCACTTTGGCGCCGGTCATCTTGTCCACCGTGATGGCCTCCACCGGGCAGGCATGCAGGCACCAGGCTTCATCGCACTGGGTGCAGGTGTAGGGCACCTTCTTGCCGGTGTGGTGGAAATCAAAGACCTTGATGCGCGACTTCGAGGTGGCATAGGTGCCGTAATTCTCGAAGGAGCAGGCCATCTCGCACTGGAGGCATCCGGTGCACTTGTCGGCGTTGATGTGGAGTGTTTTCTGCATGTGTGTCTCCGGTTGGGGAACCACGCACACGGCTTCGTGGGGCTTATGTTCGTGGATGCATAGCATTGTTGCCAAGGCCGACTTCCCGGCGTTAAGGGTTAACCCCGAACTTGATGAGAGAGCGCCAGAAAGTCTCAGCTTGAGACAAGATGCGAATTGCTCACAAGCACGCACCGGAATCGCTCCAGAGATCGCCTCGGGCATGTCGCAATGACCAACAGCAGATCCCGCCGGTCTGCTAAAAAGAGGGCCTCGACAGCCCCACCTGGGATACCCTGTGTGCCACATTGGTCCAACCTATGAACTCAGCCACATCGCCGGATATCCGCCTTTCGCTCATTGAACGGGCCAGAGAGGCCGTGCTCCATCAAGGCCATGAGAGCGATGCCCCCTGGCTGGCTGGACCCATCGAGCGATCTTGGCGCCGCTGTCTCGCCCAGGGAAAGAATCCTGGCGATCGTGTGGTGTTCGACGCCGTACCGGCATCGCGAATTCGCGATCTGCTCGAGGCCAATCGTCATCTGATAGAAGCAGCCGCACCTGCCATCCGCTCGCTGTCGCGCGCCATGCTCCACACCCGCTACTTTGCCATCCTGACCGACGCCAACGGCAGGGTCATCGATGTCAACGGACCCGTCGATCGCACCGACCGAAACGCCGCCGGCATCGCGCGTGTGGGTGTCGATCTGTCGGAGGCGGCAGTGGGTACGACGGCCATCGGTACCGCACTGACGGAACGCGAACCCGTCTGGCTGCACCGTGGCGAGCACTTCTTCGCCGACACCTCCGTGTTCAGCTGCGCGGGCGCTCCCATTCTGGGACCCGACGGACAGTGCGCCGGCATGCTGGACCTGACGGGTGTCAATGCACAGGAGCAACCCGCGCTGAGGCATCTGGTCACCCATGCCGCAAGAAACATCGAAAACACGCTCACCATGGCGCAACCGCATGCGCTGCTCGTTCGGCTCACGTGGCCGGGCCGTGTCCCGGGCAATGACGACGACGGACTGGTTTGTCTGGACTCAGATGGACGCATTACAGGCATGAATCCGCCGGCAGCGCAGATGCTGGGACTGCCGCAAGGCCAATGGCAAGTCGACGCCGCCACACTTTTCGCAACAGGCACCCATGTGCTTTTCGATGCCGCAGCGCACCAGCGGGGGCCCTTCGAAGTGCCCGTCTGGTCCGGTCTACGGCTGCAGGTTCTTTGCCGCCTTCACGGTCAGGTGCAAGCGGGGAGCTCGCCAACATCTTCGACCACCTCGCCTGGCGTTCCCTTGCGCGACCTTGAAGAGGCCATGATCCGAAAAGCGGTGGAAGACGCCCGAGGCAACGTGATACAGGCGGCTCGTGCGCTGGGAATCAGCCGGGCCACGATCTACCGCAAACTCAGAACGCAGCAGGGGCGAAATAAATGAGGGTGGACGGTCAAAAGGCATAGACCGCGACCACACCGAGACCCCATTGCCTGCCGGGTGCCGGCTCGAAAAACCGCCGGTTGCCATCGTTGGCAATCACCGAGCCAATGCTGGCCTTGTCCGCCAGGTTGTCGATGCGCAGGTATTCGCGCAAGCGCCAGGCGCCCACGCGCTGCTCCCAGCCCAGCCGCAGGTTGAGCAGCGTGGCCGCCTCTGTC
>JAJPEW010000244.1 GCA_021166755.1 Hydrogenophaga sp.
GGTGTTCGAGCAGCTCTCGGTCTTCGAGAACCTTGAACTTGCGCTGGCCACCGACAAGCGCGTAGGCCGCAGCATGGTGTTCTCGCTCACCGGGGAAGAAAAGGACCGACTGGCCGAGGTGCTGAGCACCATCCACCTGGCCGACAGCGCGCGCCGCCAGGCCGGACTGCTGAGCCATGGCCAGAAGCAGTGGCTGGAGATCGGCATGCTGCTGATGCAGGACCCTAGGCTGCTGTTGCTGGACGAGCCGGTGGCCGGCATGACCGACGAGGAGACGGCGCGCACGGCCGAGCTGTTCCTCTCGCTCAAGGGCAAGCATTCGCTGATGGTGGTGGAGCACGACATGAGCTTCATCCGCGCGATTTCGGAGAAGGTCACGGTGCTCTGCGATGGCTCGGTGCTGGCCGAAGGCACGCTGGATGAGGTGCAGGCCGATGAGCGCGTCATCGAAGTCTATCTGGGCCGCTGAGGAGAACCCGACATGAGCCTTCTCGAAGTCAAGGACGTCAACCAGTACTACGGTGGCAGCCATATCCTGCGCAACGTCAACCTGACCGCTGAGCTTGGCCAGGTAACAGTGGTCCTGGGCCGCAACGGTGTGGGCAAGACCACGCTGCTCAAATCGCTGATGGGTCTTGTGCCCATCAAGAGTGGCGGCATCCGCTTCGACGGCCAGGCCATCGACAAGGCCACACCCTATGAGCGGGCACGTGCCGGTATCGGTTTCGTGCCCCAGGGACGCGAGATCTTCGGACGCCTGACGGTGCAGGAGAACCTGCAGATGGGCCTGGCCTACAAGCCCGGCAGCACCCCCATCCCGGCCGAGCTGTACGAGCTGTTTCCTGTCCTGAAGCAGATGCTGGGTCGTCGCGGGGGTGACCTCTCCGGCGGGCAGCAACAGCAGCTGGCCATTGCGCGAGCGCTGGCGGCCGGTCCCAAGCTGCTGATCCTGGACGAGCCCACCGAGGGCATCCAGCCCAACATCATCAAGGACATCGGCAAGGTGATCCGCATGCTGGCCGACCGCGGCAACATGGCCATCGTGCTGGTGGAACAGTACTACGACTTTGCCGAGGAGCTGGCCGACCAGTATGTGGTGATGGAGCGAGGTGAGGTCATCGCCAGCGGACCGGGCAGCGAGATGCAGGCGAAGAACATCCGCCAGCTGGTGGCGATCTGACGGGCGATTGGCAGCGTGTGCGCTCAGTCACTGCGCATGCGGTCGAGCAGGCCTTCCTGCTTGGGCGGCTTGTAACCCGTGGGCAACGCCATGCCTCCCGGGGCATTGCCCGCTGCCGTGTTGTCACCCATGCGCGTGATGCTGGTGGTGGTCCGGTAAAGGGTGCGCAAGGCATTCACCCGTTCATCCAGCTCCGCAAAGTCAGGGATGCGCGCCGCATGGCGCAGCAGCACCTGGTGGGCCGATTCAATCAGCTTGGCGTTGCGGGTCGCTTCACCCTCCTGCAACAGGCGCATCACGGTACCGCGCGGATCGCCCTTGATGCTCAGGGTCATCGCCTGTTCGGTGATCTTCAGCACCCGGGTGTGACACCCGTGCGCGATGCGGGCGTAGTCTTCCTGACCGGTCGCTGCGGCCGCCAGCAGCTCGGACATGGCACGGCTGGTGGAAAAGCGCATGCCCAGGCGCTCGACCGCCGCTTCGGCTTCTGCGATCGCAATCGGCAGTCCTCGGGCCGAGGCGCGACCCATCAGGCCCAGCAGGTTGGTCGCCATCTCGAAATCGAACTCCGGCGCAGGAATCTGGTTGACCAGGTGGCGGATATCGTCGATGACCCGGTTGCCCTGCTGGTGCAGCAGCGCCTCGATGGTCTTGACGAACTCCAGCAGGCGGTGAGGGCGCTCCGGCTCGAAGGATCTGTCCCGCAGGCGTTGCAACTGGTCGACGACCCGCGCCATGCCCTTGCGATCGCCCGCATCCAGGCGCGCAAAGGCCAGCAGCACGAGCGCCTGGGGGTCGTACATCTTGGAGTCGATACCCAGTCGCGTGGCCTTGTCGAGCAACGCGATGCCTTCCTCGCGGTCGCCAGCGTAGTAGGCCAGCATGCCGTGCTTGAGCAGTCGGCTGATGGACCCGGGCGTGAGCTGCGTGGCCATGCGGAAGGTCGCCAGCGCGTTCTCGAAGTTGCCCAGTTCAAACTGGGCGCGTCCCATCACATCGTAGGCGTCGGCGTAGCCGGGGTCTTCCTGCAGCAGGCTCTCCAGGGTGGTGGCGGCCTTGGATGCATGTCCGCTGCTCAGCTGGGTCCTCGCCACGCCGAGCTTGGCCCAGGGCAAGGCCTTGGCCTCGATCACGGCCTCATACAGCTTCTGCGCCTCGGCGATGCGTCCCGTGCGCAGCAGCAGCTCCGCACCGATGCGTGCCGCGTACAGCCAGTAGGAGGCGCGTGCTTCGAAGCGCCCCAGGCACAAGGTGGCGGCGCGGTCGAAGTCCTGCGCGTCGATCGCCGCGAAGATGTCCTGCAGTTCCCGCTTGCGCTGGCGAGCCTGCAGGATGCGCTCGGCCAGCCTTGCGCCGGTGTGGGGTTTGAGCAAATAGGCGTCCAGGGCCGACTCGGCGGCCTCGGCAACCTTGGCGTACGACGCCTCGGCCGTGACCATGACAAAGACGGTGTAGAAAGGCAGCAGCTGATTGCGGCGCAGGTCGTCCAGCAGGTCTTGCCCCGATCCGGATTCTTTTTCGAAGGTCTGCTCGCAGATGATGACGTCGTACTGCGCCGCCTCCAGTTTGCGCCGGGCATCCGACAGGCGCGAGCATTGGGAGACCTTGCCCAAGCCCAGTTCCCGTAGCTGTGACACCAGGATGGAGCGCGACTGCGGGTTGCCCTCGATCACCAGGGCATGTGATTCATGCAGTGCGTTGGGTGCGAAGGCCATTCGAGCGGACAGAAGCGGACAACCGCAGAGCGCGGTTGCTTGATATCGCACCATTGTGGACCTGAGTCGGGTCCGCAAAACGCCGAACAACCCCGGAAAAACCCGGTACTTCCGCTCAGACCTGCCAGATTCGGGGCGAATCTCCGCTCAGTCCCCAGGCTGCGCGCCTCAGCTCACGCCAGGCCAGCTGCATCACCTGCATCAGGGGCTCCACCAGCGGCGCCACCCCGCGCACCACCAGCAGTTGCGGATGGGGGCAACTGGCGGCTACCCGAGCGCCGGTGGCCGAGCGGTCGCCCGAGTCCAGCACGGCCCTCACCGCTTCCAGCATCCTTTCCTTGCGGGCCGGCTCCAGGGCTTGTCCACTGGCCAGCCAGAGGGTGCCCATGCATCGCTGTCCGTCCAGACCGACCGGCGAGTCCAGCAAGCGGTGATCCCGGCCGTCGATGAGGGCCTGTTCCCGCCAGATGCCGGGCCACTCGATGTGCTGGCGGAAGCTGCCCTCGTTGAACGGCTGGCCCGCGCTGGGCAATCCCAGGCCCAGGATGTCCCATCCGATCAGCTCGGCGGCGCCTTGCAGCTCCATCTCCAGACGGTTCACCGCCCGGCAGCCCGGATACGCAAGGCTCTCCAGGGGCAGCCATTCCAGACGGGCTGAGTCGGCCAGTTGCAGGTGCACAGCCTGGGTGCCGGGCTCATCGTCGCTTCGATAGAAACGGGTAGCGCCTGGCGTGCTGATCAGCGCGTGTGCACCAGCCCCCACGTTCACCCGGATGTCCAGCGTGTCGCCACCGACGATGCCACCCGGCGGATGGACGATCACGTTGTGGCAGACCGACTCGCCCTCCGGGTAGAGGCTCTTGAAGATGCGCAGCGGACCGTCATGTGCGTGCTGCAGAACCGTTTTGTCTTCCTGCAGGCGGTAGTTGAGCGAGAGTCGGGCGTGCCAGGGCATGGGTCCAAGTGTAGTGCCCTGACAGGCCTGTCTTCAGGCTGGTTGCGCTTCGCTGGGCAGGCGTGCTGCCGGGGTCTCCCAGCTGCGCAGCTTGCCGGGGTTGAGCAGGCCCAGGGGGTCCAGTTGGTGCTTCATCGCCAGCACACCCGGGTCCAGGTGGTTCTGTTTGCCGTCTTCCACGATGTAGACATGCGGGTTGTTGATCTGGACGCCGTGGTCGCGGTAGATCTGCATGATCTCGTTGAGTCGGTCCTCCGAGGTGTAGCGGATCAGTTGCAGGCCGCTGCAGTTGAAGGCACCTTCCTTGGTGCGCAGAAACTCCAGGTGCATCATCACTTCACCGGCCAGTGCCTTCTCCAGTGCCAGTACCTGTTCCCGGAAGCAGATGGGATTGAAGCCGCTCTGGATGTAGGTGAGCGACTTGTCCACCTTCATCGCGTGCAGCGTGGTGTGGTTCCAGGTGTATTCCAGCAGGGTGCGGCCGCCCGCGCGCACCTCGTCTTCGCTTTTTCGGTAGGTCACGGTTCCGCCCAGTGGCTCGGCGAGCTGGTGCAGACCGGCTTCGCTGTGGGGTGCCACGATGGCGATGACCGCATGGCATCCTGGAGGCAGGTGCGGTGCCAGGCTCGCGAGGTGGTCCGGAATGGGGGCGCCCAGAAAGCAGACCTCCTTTTTCTCCAGCCCCGGTGCCATGCCCAGGCGGCTGGCAAAGTCCAGGGCATTCTCGAAGCTCTCGAACACCACCAGGCACTCGGACCAGGCCACCGCCGGCGCCAGTGCCACCTCAAGCTCCAGCACAATGCCGTTGGTGCCGTAGGTGTGATGCAGAAGCATGGCCTCGGCCCCGCGCAATTCCAGTAGCCGGGGCGTCTCCTCGACCGTCATGACCTTGGCGGCCAGCACGTTGCCCGGGGCCGCCAGAGGGCCCCAGTTGATGGACCCTGCTCCCCCGAAACCGCCGCCGAACAGGCCACCGAGGGTGGCGCTGCGGAAGGTGGACGGCAGCCAGCGCAGCTCGTGTCCATGGGGCCTGAGTTGTTGGTCCATCTCGGCCAGCCGGATGCCGGCCTGTGCGCGGGCCACGCCCGCGCGTTGCCAGCAAAACGCGTTGTAGCCGCTCATGTCCAGAATGATGCCGCCCTGCAGGGGTGTGCATTGCCCGTAGTTGCCGGTGCCGCTGCCACGCAGGGTGATGGGAATGCGCTGTCGGGCACAGGCACTGACGACGCGGGCGATTTCTTCTTCGGTGCGGGGTCGCACCACCGCGTCGCCGCTCAGCCCGGTCAGGGCCTGCTTGAGCACCGGACTGAACCAGGCGAAGTCCTGCGAGAGCCGGGCGACGCGGCCGGCATCGGTGATCCAGTCGAGATCGGGCATGGCCTGGGCCAGCGCTTGGGCGTCGGTGGGCATGTTCATGGGGTGTCCTCCGGGTTCAGTCATGGGATAGCTCACTGGCGTGCCAGCCGCCCAGTGCCAGGCGGGAGAGCCACGCCATGAGCACGAACAGCGCCACACCGGTCAGCGAAATCAGCAGCAAGGCGGCAAACATGCGTGCGATGTTGAGCTGGAAGCCTGCTTGCAGGATCTGGTAGGCCAGCCCGGCGCCGGTGCCTCCGGTGCCGGCCACAAACTCGGCCACCACTGCCCCGATCAGCGACAGACCGCTGGAGATGCGCAGCCCGCCAAAGAAGTAGGGCAGGGCGCTGGGGATGCGCAGCCGCCAAAGCACCTGCAGCCGGCTGGCCCGCTGCAGCTTGAAATAGGACTGCAGGTCAGGGTCGATGCTGCGCAGGCCCAGTGTGGTGTTGCTGATGATGGGGAACAACGCCACCAGCGTGGCGCAGATCACCATGGCCAGGGTAGGGTCCTTGACCCAGATGATGATCAGGGGCGCCACCGCCACGATGGGCGTGACCTGCAAGAGCACCGCATAGGGAAACAGGGCGGTCTCGATGAGTTTGCTCTGCACGAACAGGAAGGAGATCAGCACGCCGGTGAGGGTTGCCAAGGCGAAGGCCAGCAGAGTGATCTTCAGGGTCACCCACAGGGCCATGCCAAGCGCACTCCAGTCGGTCACCAGCGTCTGCATCACCAGGGTCGGTGAGGGCACCAGATAGGCGGGAAGTTGCAGGCCGGTCACCAGCCCCTGCCAGATGCCCAGCAGGACGAGACCCACCATCAGCGGGTAGACCACCCGCTGGACCTTGCGGCGCATGAGCCAGGGTACCGGTCGTGGCGTATTGATCTGCTCTGGTGGACGGGCGGAGCCGGCTGTCCTTGCCGCTCGCGATACCGGCTCGTTGGCGGTCATGGCCGGGGGCTGTGCGGGATGGGCGGTGAGGGTGTTCATGGCGTGACTTCCTCGGTGTGGCTGGCCAGCTGCAGGCTCTCGTGCAGGCGCCGCGCATAGCGGGTGAACTCGGGCGAAACCATGAAATCCGCGGTCCGGGGCCACGGTGCGTCGATCGTGAACTGCTCCACCACCCGACCGGGACGGGCCGCCATCATGACCACCCGGGTCGACAGGAACACCGCCTCGTGGATGGAGTGGGTGACGAACACCAC
>JAJPEW010000259.1 GCA_021166755.1 Hydrogenophaga sp.
GCTACCTCTTCGACGACATTCGTGTGACCTTGCCCGGGCGCAGCATCATCCCCAAGGGCATGGATGACCTGTTGCTGGCGGCTCGCCTGCAATTCAACCGCCACTGGTCGCTGGATTCCACCTTCCAGTTCAACCAGGAAACCCGGGAGTCGACACGCAAGACCATCGGGGGCCGCTATACACCGGGTGACCACAAGGTGATCAGTGCGGCCTACCGTTTCCAGCGCGACCGCAGCGAGCAGCTGGACCTGGGTTGGCAGTGGCCGTTGTCGGACCTGTTCGGCAAGTTGCCCGATCCTTTGCGGGGCAAGGCCTATGGACCCGGTCAGTGGTATACCGTCGGCAAGATCAACTACAGCATTGAAGAGCGCAAGCCGATCGAGGTGATCGCCGGCTTCGAATACGACGCCGGCTGCTGGCTGGGCCGGGTCGTGCTCCAGCGGCAGCAGACCAGCAGCACGACGCGCAACCAGAAGATCATGTTCCAGCTGGAGTTCAACGGTCTGGCGAGCCTGGGTACGGGCTCCCTTCAGAACCTGGGTGACAGCATTCCCCGCTACAAGGCCTTGCGCGATGGCGAGATCGTGCCCAGCCGCTTCGAAAACTATGACTGACCATTCCTTGCCTGTCCGTGCCCTTGTCCGGTGGGCCTTGCCTGTTCTGGCCGGATGCCTGGGTCTGACTGCCTTGGCGCAGCCCCTGCAGCGTGCGAACCAGCTGTCGATGCCGGTGGCGCCAGCCGGGGCCGCCGCGGGTGCACGCACGGCCGACTTCATCGTCGCGCTGGTCAACTCCGAGCCCATCACCAACCACGAGGTGCGCCAGCGTCTGCGGCGGATCGAGCAGCAGTTTGCCCAGCAAGGCCGGCCACTGCCGCCGCGTGACCAGTTGTTGCCCCAGGTGTTGGAGCAACTGGTCAACGAGCGCGCCCAGATCCAGCACGCCGTGGACACCGGCATCCGGGTCGATGAGGCTTCGCTGCTGGATGCCGAGCGCAGTGTGGCCGCCCAGAACCAGCTCAGTGTCGAGGCACTGCGCCAGCGGCTGGCCGCCGAAGGCATTGACCGCAACCGCTTGCGCAATGACCTGCGCAACCAGATCCTGTTGCAGCGGGTGCGGGACCGCGAGGTGGAGTCCCGGGTGAAGATCACCGAGGGCGATATCGATGCCTACGTCAGCGAGCAGACGGGTGGCGCGGCCGCCAACCTGATGCTCGACCTGTCCCATGTGCTGGTCTTGGTGCCCGAGAATGCCTCCCCTGCCCAGGTGCAGGCGCTGCAGGCCAAGGCCCAGCAGGTGGCCGACCGCGCACGCGCCGGCGCCGACTTTGCCGGCCTCGCACGGGAGTTTTCCGACGCGCCCGAGCGCACCAACGGCGGCCGCTTCGGTGCCCGCCCGGCCGACCGTCTGCCCGACCTGTTTGTGCAGGCCACGCGCGCCCTGCCCACGGGTGGCATTGCCGGTCCCTTGCGCAGCCCGGCCGGTTTTCACGTGCTGCGGGTCAACGACAAGGGGCAGGCGGGATTGCCAGCGGCCTCGGTGGTTCAGACCCGGGCGCGGCATATCCTGCTGCGCACTGGCCCGCAGCTGACCGAAGCCCAGGCGGTGGCCCGTCTGGAGCAGTACCGGTCGGACATCCAGGCCGGGCGCGCGAGTTTCGAGGAACTGGCCCGCCAGCACAGCCAGGATGGCTCGGCGAGTGCCGGCGGTGATCTGGGATGGTCGGCGCCTGGGCAGTTTGTGCCCGAGTTCGAGCAGGTGATGAACCGCCTGCGTCCGGGCGACGTTTCGCCACCGCTGGTGTCGCGATTCGGTGTCCACCTGATCCGGGTCGACCAGCGCCGCGAGGTCGAGATCAGCCAGCGCGAGCAGCGCGAGCAGATCCGGGCCATGCTGCGTGAGCGCAAGGCCGAGGAGGCGCTGGAGCTCTGGGGTGAAGACATCCGGGGCCGGGCCTTTGTCGAGTACCGGGATGCCCCCCAGCCATGACCGAGACCGAGTCGCGGGTGTGATGAAACACCTGCCCCGCAAGCGCTTTGGCCAGCACTTTCTCAGTGACAGCGCCATCATCGATGCCATCGTCCAGGCCATTGCACCGCAGCCCGGTGAGCCGATGGTGGAGATCGGCCCCGGTCTGGCCGCGCTGACGCAGCCGCTGGTCGAGCGGCTGGGTCGTCTGACGGTGGTGGAACTCGACCGGGACCTTGCGGTCCGCCTGCGCACCCATCCGCAACTGGAGGTGGTCGAGTCCGACGTGCTGAAGGTGGACTTCACCGCGCTGGCCGAACGCCTTTGCGCAGGCGTCCAAGTGCGAGACATCGCCGCCGGGCCGTCCCAAGGCGATGTCAGTCCCCTTGGGGGGCAGCGACCCGCGCAGCGGAGGAGCGTGGGGGCCAGAATCCGTGTGGTGGGCAATCTGCCTTACAACATCTCCAGCCCGATACTTTTTCATCTGCTGGACCATGTGGACGTGGTGCAGGACCAGCACTTCATGCTGCAGAAAGAGGTGATCGATCGCATGGTGGCCGAGCCGGCCACGGCCGACTACGGTCGGCTGTCGGTCATGCTGCAATGGCGTTACGCGATGGAGAACGTGCTGTTCGTGCCACCCGAATGCTTCGATCCGCCGCCCCGGGTCGACAGCGCGGTGGTGCGCATGGTGCCGCTGGCGCAGCCGCCCGCCATTGACTTCAGGACCTACAGCGATCTGGTGCAGACGTCGTTCAGCCAGCGCCGCAAGATCCTGCGCAACACCTTGGGCAAATGGCTGGAGGCTCGGGGTTTTTCCGGTGAGTTCGACCTGCAGCGCCGGGCCGAAGAGGTGCCGGTGGCCGAGTACGTGAGCTTGGCGCAAGCCGTTCAGCCATAGCCTGCATGCCGCCATGAAAAAAGCCGCTGCAGTTGCAGCGGCTTTTCATTTCTAGGATGCTTTGGACCAGCTCAGGCGGCGGCCATCCAGTAGCCCGCATTGAACGGGCTGCTCATGCGCAGCGCCATCGGGCTCACGTCCAGGATCTTGTCGGTGGGCATGGGCTCTTCGCCTTCGGCCTCGGCGGGCTCTTCACCCTTGGGCGCGCGGGCCACCGAAAAGGAATAGAAGCAGCGGAACGGGATCTTGCGGTCGGACCAGTAGTCTGCGGCGTCGCGGAAGATGTCCAGCAGCTGTTCGCGGGCTTCCTTGTCGAACTTGGCGTGGGCCGGGATGTGCTCCAGCACGACGATGAAGCCCGTCTGCGGCCCGGACTTGTGGACCAGATCGGTCATGCAGTCGTAGAGCGCATCGAAGTTCTTGCCGAAATGCGGCGGCAGCGTGTACTGGGCAGCGATCAGTTCCAGCACGTCCTGCTTGCTCTGGGCCTTGGCCAGGTTGGCGTACAGGAAGTGGTGACCCAGCTGCTCGGCGGCAGCCTGCAGATCCTTCACGCCATAGGCGCGAATGGACTGGACGATGTTGGTGCGTACGTTACGAAGTGGCGTGTCCATCTCCGCGTTTCTTTCCACATGCAAGGTTGAAGATCCGGGGCTCTTGGCCGGGGCTCACTGCAGGATCCGTCTGAAGCTGCTGTAGTGGTCCTCGGTGTAATAACAGGCGTCAGGGTTTCGGGGTTGTTCGCCGCCACACACGATGCGCCGGGCACCACGGTGACGCAGACCCGGGGTAGGGACGGTATATTCCCGGTAATAGCCCCGTTTGGCGCGCGGCAGCAGTCGCTCCCGGTTGCCGAACACGGTGCCGTCCTTCTCGTACCGGAAGGGACCACCCTGGCGGATCTGTTCCATGACCTGCTGCCCCTGTCGAGGCAGTTGTGTCAGACGGATCTGGTCAGCGGCCGCAACCGGTTCGGACAAGCTTTGTGGTGACCGTGCATGCACCATGTTGGTGCCCAACCCTGTCGCCAGCACGATGGTCAAACCTGTCAGCCAGGTCTTTCCGCGCTTGATCCAACCTGCCCGGATCTGATGCAGATCCATGAAAAACCCTGCTCCTGATGTGATCAACCCGCCTCCATGACCCGCCGGCCACATGGCCGGCGACCGGGTGTCGGGGGCGGGTTAACCCTGTAAATCAAGGCCTGTAGTGTGCCTGAAGCGTTACAAAAAGGCAAGCCTTTGCTGAATAAACAGGCAGGTAAGCAAGGGTAAAAACGATCGGCAAGTTAGTGCTTGCTTTTTCAGAAAGCCTTATCTCTGCGCATTGGCTTCGGCCACGGTCAGGGCGGTCATGTTGACAATCCGCCGGACGGTGGCACTGGCCGTGAGCACATGCACCGGTTTGGCCACGCCCAGCAGCATCGGCCCGATGGCGATGTTGCCGCCGGCGGCGGTCTTGAGCAGGTTGTAGGCGATGTTGGCGGCGTCGATGTTGGGGCAGACCAGCAGGTTGGCATCGCCTTCCAGGGTGGTGTTCGGCATCAGCGCCCGGCGGGCGTCGGCGTCCAGGGCCACGTCGCCGTGCATCTCGCCGTCCACCTCCAGCCACGGGGCCTGCTCGCGCAGCAGGGCCAGGGTCTGCCGCATCTTGACGGCACTGGGCTGGTCCGACGAGCCGAAATTGCTGTGTGACAGCAGGGCGGCCTTGGGCGTGATGCCAAAGCGCAGCATCTTGCGCGCGGCCATCACGGTGATCTCGGCCAGTTGCTCGGCGGTGGGTTCGTAGTTGACGTGGGTGTCGACCAGGAAAACCTGGCGACCGGGCAGCATGAGCGCGTTCATGGCGGCGTAGCAGTGGGCGCCCTCGCGCTTGCCGATCACCTGGTCGATATAGTTCAGGTGCATGGGGTAGGTGCCCCAGGTGCCGCAGATCACGCCTTCCACGTCGCCCCGGCGCAGCAGCATGGTGCTGATGAGCGTCAGGCGGCGGCGCATCTCGATCTTGGCCAGCTGCTCGGTCACGCCGCGGCGCTCCATCAGCTGATGGTAGGTCTGCCAGAGTTCGCGGTAGCGGGCATCCTGCTCGACGTTGACCACGTCGTAGTCCTGCCCTTCCTTCAGACGCAGGCCGAACTTCTCGATGCGCTGAGCGATGATGGATGGCCGCCCGATGAGGGTGGGGCGGGCCAGGTTCTCGTCCACCACGATCTGGGCGGCGCGCAGCACCCGCTCCTCCTCGCCTTCGGCGTAGGCGATGCGCTTGGCCGCCGCGCGCTTGGCGGCGGCGTAGACCGGCTTCATCATCGTGCCCGAGGCGAACACGAAGCTCTGCAGGCGCTCGCGGTAGGCGTCCAGATCGGCCACCGGGCGCAGGGCCACACCGCTGTCGGCGGCGGCCTGTGCCACGGCCGGTGCGATCTTCATCATCAGCCGCGGGTCGAAGGGCTTGGGGATCAGGTACTCGGGACCGAAGGCCAGCTTCTCACCGGCATACGCGGCCGCCACCACCTCGTTCTGCTCGGCCTGGGCCAGCTCGGCGATGGCATGCACCGCGGCGATCTCCATCTCGTCGGTGATGGTGGAGGCGCCGGCGTCCAGCGCGCCGCGGAAGATGTACGGGAAGCACAGGACATTGTTGACCTGGTTCGGGTAGTCGGTGCGGCCGGTGGCCATGATGGCGTCGTCGCGCACGGCCTTGACCTGCTCGGGCAGGATTTCGGGCGTGGGGTTGGCCAGCGCGAAGATCAGCGGGTGGGCCGCCATCCTGGCCACCATGTCGGGCTTGAGCACGCCGCCGGCGGACAGTCCCAGGAACACGTCGGCACCTGCAATGGCCTCGGTCAGGGTGCGCTGGTCCGTCTTCTGCGCAAAGACGGCCTTGTCCGGGTCCATCAGTGCCGTGCGGCCTTCGAAGACATGGCCTGCCCGGTCGGTGACCCAGATGTTCTCGCGCGGCAGCCCCAGATTGACCAGCAGGTGGATGCAGGCCAGCGCGGCGGCCCCGGCGCCGGAGGTCACCAGCTTGACCTTCTTGATGTCCTTGCCCACCACCTTCAGGCCGTTGAGCAGGGCGGCGCCGACCACGATGGCCGTGCCGTGCTGGTCGTCGTGGAAGACCGGAATCTTCATGCGCTCGCGCAGCTTGCGCTCGACATAGAAGCAGTCGGGCGCCTTGATGTCTTC
>JAJPEW010000281.1 GCA_021166755.1 Hydrogenophaga sp.
CCTGTTCCTCTACCCGTTCGCGGGCCGGCATGCCCACCTGGGCCTGGCCAATCTGCTGGCCTGGCGCGTGGCGCAACGCGCGCCCAATACCTTCTCCATGGCGGTCAATGACTACGGCTTCGAGTTGCTGAGCGCGACGGAGATCGACTGGCCGTCGCTGCTGCCCGAACTGCTGAAGGAGCAGACCGACAACAACGCGCTGCTGGGCGAAGTCCTGCAGAGCCTGAACGCCAGTGAACTCGCGCAACGGCGCTTCCGCGAAATCGCGCGCGTCTCGGGACTGATCTTTCAGGGACATCCGGGCGAGAAGCGCAGCAGCCGGCAGCTGCAGGCCTCCAGCAGCCTGTTCTGGGAGGTGCTTCGCAAGTACGACCCGGACAACCGCCTGCTGCAGCAGGCCGAGGCCGAGCTGTTGGCGCAGGAGCTGGAGATCGGACGCCTGAAGGAAGCGCTGCATCGAATGGCCCGGCAGACCCTGGTGCTCAAAGGGCTGGAGCGCGCCACGCCCTTTGCCTTTCCGCTGATGATCGAACGCCTGCGCGAGAAGCTGAGCAACGAAAGCGTGGCCGACCGCATCGCACGCATGCTGTTCCAGTTGGAGAAGGCCGCCGGGGGTGGCCAGGTCGATGACACGGGGGCCGTGCAACGGACGCTCGCCTTCGGACGGGACAGCGCCATCGACCCGCCGGCATCGCGCTCTGCGTCCAGGGGCCGTCCAGATCGGCACCGGCGGCCTCGATGACCTGGGCATCGGGCAGCGGATTTCTCTGGCTCACGCCACAATCGGCGCTTTCGGCCATCCAGACTTGCACCATGAGCCTCATCGTCCACCACCTGAACAACTCCCGTTCACAGCGCCTGCTGTGGATGCTCGAAGAGCTGGAACTGCCCTACGAAATCCGCTTCTACGAGCGCGACAGGCGCACCATGCTCGCTCCGCCGGAGCTCAAGCAGGTGCACCCGCTGGGCAAGTCGCCGGTGCTCGAGGACGGCCGCATCAAGCTGGTGGAGACCGGTGCCATCTGTGAGTATCTGGTCGACAAGACCGGCAAACTCGGTCCGTCCGACCGCGAGCAGGGCCTGCGCGACTACCGCCAGTTCATGCACTACGCCGAAGGATCGGTCATGCCCATGCTGCTGCTGATGCTGGCCATGTCCAAGGTGCCGCTGCTGGGCAAGGTCGCGGTCAGGAAGGTGCAACCGATGGTGGACACCCACCTGGACTACATCGAGCAGGTGCTGGCTTCGCGCCCGTGGTTTGCTGGCCAGCAGATGACTGCGGCCGACATCATGATGAGCTTCCCGCTGGAGGCAGCCACCTCGCGTGCGGGGCTGGGCGCTTCCCGGCCTGCGAGCATGGCCTGGCTCAAGAAGATCCATGCCCGGCCGGCCTACCAGGCCGCGCTGAAAAAGGGCGGCAGTTACGCTTACGCATGAGCCCCCACGCTCCACCGCTGCGCGGGTCGCTGCCCCAGGACCGGGAAGGGCTCCGGTCCTTGCCGGGTCCAGGGGCTGATCCGGCTTGGGGCGGCCCGGCGCCGGATCGCTCGCCTCCGCGCGCCACCGTCCGCTGGGCAGGCGAGTCGCTGCACCTGCTGCCCGAACACGCGCTGTGGTGGCCGGCGGGCCGGACGCTGTTCATCGCCGACCTGCATCTGGGCAAGGCCGCCAGCTACCGTGCCCAGGGTCAGCCGGTGCCCGCTGGCACGACCGATGACAACCTGGGACGGCTTGATGGGCTGATCGCCACCCATGATCCACAGCGGCTGGTGTTCCTGGGCGACTTCCTTCACGCGGCCAGCGGCCGCACAGCCCAGGTTCTGCAAGCCCTGGGCGGCTGGCGCGATCGCCATGCGCCGATTGCGATGACATTGGTGCGCGGCAACCACGACGACCGGGCGGGTGATCCTCCGCCAGGCGCCGCCATCGAGGTGGTCAATGAGCCCTGGTTGCTGGGACCCTTCGCCTGCTGCCACCATCCCCAGCTTCACCCGACCCACTTCGTCCTGGCCGGTCATCTGCACCCGGTGTGTCGCCTTCAGGGTGCAGCGCGCGACTCGCTGCGACTGCCCTGCTTCATGCACGACCCGGGCCTGGCGGTGCTGCCAGCCTTTGGCGCCTTCACCGGCGGGCACCCGGTGGCGACAGCACCCGGACGCAGGCTGTACGCCATCGGCGGTCAACAGGTGTGGGCCTTGCCGGGAACTTGAGGGCAACGGCCATCCTCTGACGCCGCATGACCGACAACACCCCCCACCTGATCGAGGCCGACGGCCTGTCCATGCATTACCTGGTCGGCCAACGCCAGGTGCCGGTGCTGCGTGATGTGACGTTGCGCATCCGGGCGGGAACCCGGGTGGCGATCGCCGGACCGTCGGGCTCGGGCAAGACGTCGCTGCTGCTCCTGCTGTCGGGGCTGGAGCGCCCGGCGGCGGGCCGCATCCGCATTGACGGCATCGATCTGGGCGGTCTGGACAGCGACGGCCTGGCCGATCTGCGGCGTGAGCGCATCGGCATCGTGTTCCAGAGCTTTCACCTGCTGCCCAGCCTGAGCGCGCTGGACAACGCGGCCCTGCCCCTGCAGATGTCCGGCGCCAGCGGTGCACGGGAAATGGCCGCTGACATGCTGCGCCGTGTCGGTCTGGGCGACCGCATGCACCACCGGCCCAGCCAGCTCTCGGGTGGCGAACAGCAGCGGGTGGCCATTGCCCGTGCCCTGGTTCACCGCCCGCGCCTGCTGCTGGCCGACGAACCCACCGGCAACCTGGACGACCAGACCGCCGAGTCGGTGCGTGAGCTTCTGTTCAGCCTGAACCGGGAACTGGGCACGACGCTGGTGCTGGTGACCCATGACATGGACTTTGCCGCCCGCTGCGATCGGGTACTGCGCCTGCACGACGGCGCCCTGCACGAGACACCCGTGACCCGTCAACCGGAGGCGCTCGATGCCCTTCCTGCTTGACCTGGCCTGGCGCGACCTGCGGGCCAGCGGGCGGCGACTGTGGATCTTCGTGGCCTGCCTGATACTGGGCGTGTCCCTGGTCGCCGCTGGTGGTGGCCTGTACCGCCAGGTGTCCGACGCCCTGCGCAACGACGCGCGGCTGATCTTCGGTGGCGACGTGGAAATCGAGTCGCCCTCACCACTGCCGGCCGACACCCTGGCCTGGATGTCGCAGCGAGGCACGGTCTCGCGGGTGATCGAGCTGCGCACCATGCTGCGCCTGCCCGATGGCCGGGCGCAGTTGATCGAGCTCATCAGTGCCGACGGTCAGTACCCGCTGTATGGCCAGGTCGAACTGGCACCGGCCGGACCGATCGAGCAGGCACTGGCGAAGCAGGCGGGAAGCTGGGGCGCTGCCGTGGATGGAGCACTGGCCACGCGGCTGGGACTGAACGCAGGCGACGCGGTATCGATCGGCGACATCGGGCTGACGGTCCAGGCCCGCATCGTTCGGCAGCCTGACCGCAGCCTGCGCGCCGACTGGGGCGCCGCACCGGTGCTGGTGTCCGAAGATGCCTTGATGGCCACAGGTCTGGTGCAGCCGCTCAGTCGCGTCGAGTACCGATACCGGGTACGCATCAGCGACAGCGACGTTGGCTCGGCCGCCCGCTGGCGCGATGCCTTCATGGCCGCATTCCCGGCACTGGACGCCGAGGTGCGCAGCTTCGACGAGCGCAGCGACCGCATGGCCGAGGTGCTGGGCCAGATTGCCTCGGGCCTGCTGCTGATCGGCTTCTCGGCCCTGTTCATCGGTGGTCTGGGCGTGGCCAACAGCGTGCAGGCCTACCTGCAGGGCAAGCTGACCAGCCTGGCCACCTTGCGTGCCCTGGGCCTGCGGGACGGCCGCCTTGCTGCCCTCGTGTTGCTGCAGATCGGCATGCTGGCCGTGCTGGCCAGTGCCGTGGGCGTGGCGCTGGGCCTGGGCCTGGCGCTGGCCGGCGCTCAGCTGGCCGCCGACCGGCTGCCGGTGGCGTTGCTGCTGGGCGGTCTGTGGCAGCCCGCGCTGGTGGCCTTGCTGTTTGGTGTGCTGACCGCCCTGGCGTTTTCACTGCCTGCCTTGGCCCGCGCCCTGTCGGTGAGCCCCGCCGCCCTGTTTCGCGGCGTGGAGGGCATGGCGCTGCACACACCACGCCGTGCCTGGTGGCTGACGGCCGGGGTGGCGACGCTCACCCTGTGTCTGCTGGTGGCCGTCCTGCCCGACCCGCGTTTCGGTCTGGCCTTCGTGGTGGCCACGGCGGCCCTGCTGGCGGTGCTCGATGCGGCCACGCGCGGCTTGCGCCGCCTGGCCGCACGGTGGCAGCATCACCCGCGCCTGCCGCTGCCCCTGCAACTGGCCCTGGCCGGCCTGCAGCAGCCGCACTCGCCCCTGCGGACTGCCCTGCTGTCATTGGGCTCGGCGCTGACCCTGCTGGTGGCCTGCACCCTGGTGGTCATGACCCTGTTGCGCACGGTCAACGACACGGTGCCCGCGAACGCACCCGCCCTGGTGTTCTATGACGTGCAGACCAGCCAGATTCCGCTGCTGCGCGAAAGCCTGGAGGCGACGCCCGGCCTGCAGGACCTGCGGACGGCACCTCTGGTGCTCGGTCGCCTGTCGGCGGTCAATGGCGAGGAGCTGCGAGCGATCGACAACGGCGATCGTGCCCGTGAAGCACGGGACGAGCACAAGCTCAGCAATCGGGCGGGCAACTTCGACGACGTCATCATCGACCGCGGTGCCTGGTGGCCCGAGTCCCACTCGGGTGAGCCCCTGGTGGCGATGGAGGACCGCGAAGCGGACGAACTCGGACTGAAGGTCGGCGACCGACTGCGCTTTGACATCCTGGGCAGCCCGGTCGAGGCGACGCTGGCGGCCATCTACAGTCAGCGCCGCATGCAGTCGCGCCTGTGGCTGGAGGCCATCTTCAGCGACGGTGTGCTCGACCCCTTCATCACCCGGCACGTGGGCGCCGCCTGGATGCCGGCCGACCAGACACTGGGTGCCCAGGACCGGCTGGCTGGGGTGGCCCCCAACATCGCCACGGTGCGTACCGAGTCGCTCCTGCGCGAGACCCGTGCCCTGATGGGTCGCGCCAGCAGTGGCCTGGCGGTGGTGGCCGGCGTCTGTCTGGCCGCGAGCCTGCTGGTGCTGGCCAGCGTGGTGGCCGCCAGCCGAAGCCGCCAGCTCTATGACGCCACGGTGATGCACGCGCTGGGCGCGCGCCACTCGCTGCTGCGCGGTGTGCTGGTGTGGGAATACATCCTGCTGGCCCTGATCACCGCCGGCTTTGCGCTGCTGGCCGGCAGTGCCCTGGCCACCGGTCTGCTGCAATGGCGCCTGGACATGAGTCCGGCCGGCCTCTATTGGAGCGGCCTGCTGACCGCACTGGGCGTCAGCGCGCTGAGTCTGGGCCTGGGTGCTCGCTACCTGCTGTCACAGATGCGGCTGAACCCGGCCATGCTGCTGCGCAGTGGTGGCTGAAGTCGCCGCCCAGACGCGGCAGAATGGCAGGCCGACTCCGGAGACTCTGCCATGACCCCGTTCGACTACCGAGCCCACTACCCCAGCGCCCGCCTGCCCCTCTTCGCCCGCAATATCGTCAGCACCTCGCACCCGCTGGCGGCACAGGCAGGCCTGCGCATGCTGCTGGCCGGTGGCAACGCGGTGGATGCAGCCATTGCGGCAGCCGCTGCGCTGACCATCACCGAGCCGGTAAGCAACGGACTGGGCTCGGACGCCTTCTGCATCCTCTGGGATGGCCGGCAACTGCACGGCCTGAACGCCAGCGGCCACGCGCCCCGGGCCTGGACACCCGACTACTTCCACCGCAAGTACGGCGCCGATGCGCTGACCCCGCCCAAGCGCGGCCTCGATTCGGTGACCGTGCCCGGCGCCGTGGCCGGCTGGGTCGCCCTGAGCGAGCGCTTTGGCAAGCTGCCCTTTGCCGATCTGATGCAGCCGGCCATCGAACTGGCCGAGCGCGGCTACGCGGTCCCGGTGGTGGTGCAACAGAAGTGGGCTGCCGCCACGCCCGAACTGCAATCCGTGCCCGGCTTTGCCGAAACCTTCCTGCCCCGGGGCCGTGCGCCCGAAGTGGGCGAGCTGTTCCGTTTTACCGCGGCGGCCCGCGGTCTGCGGGCGATCGCCGACAGCCGTGGCGAGGCCTTCTACCGCGGCCCGATCGCGCA
This sequence comes from Hydrogenophaga sp., assembly GCA_021166755.1. GTDB lineage: Bacteria > Pseudomonadota > Gammaproteobacteria > Burkholderiales > Burkholderiaceae_C > Hydrogenophaga > Hydrogenophaga bisanensis. Next base: position 6,170 of record JAJPEW010000281.1, read on the forward strand.
GGCGCTGGCGCGCTTCTCGGCCGAACATGGCGGTGCACTCACCGAGGACGATCTGGCCAGCTACCGACCCGAATGGGTCCAGCCCATCAGCCAGGACTACCGCGGGTACACCCTGCACGAAATTCCACCCAATGGTCAGGGTATTGCCGCACTGATCGCGCTGGGCATCCTGTCGAACTTCGATCTGGCATCGATGAAGGTCGACAGCGTGGCCGCGCAGCATCTGCAGATCGAGGCCATGAAGCTGGCGTTTGCCGACACCTACCGCTACGTGGCCGAGCCCGGCGCCATGGATGTGTCCGCCGAGCAGATGCTTGACCCCGCCTACCTGCGGCAACGCGCCGCGCTGATCGACATGACGCGGGCGCAGGATTTTGGCGCCGGCAACCCGGCCAAGGGCGGCACGGTCTACCTGACGGCCGCCGACGAGAGCGGCATGATGGTCAGCTTCATCCAGAGCAACTACATGGGTTTTGGCTCGGGTGCGGTCGAGCCTGCGTTCGGCATCAGCCTGCAGAACCGGGGTCACGGTTTCAACCTGAGCGCAGCCCCGGGTCGCAACACCGCCAACCTGGTGGCACCGCGCAAACGCCCGTTCCACACCATCATCCCGGCCTTCCTCACCCGAGACGGCCAGCCGGTGATGAGCTACGGCGTGATGGGCGCCAACATGCAGCCCCAGGGCCATGTGCAAACCCTGGTGCGCATGCTCGATCATGGCCAGCACCCGCAAGCGGCCTGCGACGCGCCCCGCTGGCGCTTCGATGCGGGCCTGCACATCAATGTGGAGTCAGCCATGGACCCTGCGGTCGTTCAGGGCCTGCAGGCCCTGGGGCACCAGACCCGCCGCATCGACGACCCCTACCAGGACTTCGGCGCCGGCCAGTTCATCTGGCGCCTGGGCGATCCTGGTACCGAGGGTTACATCGCCGCCAGCGATCCCCGCCGCGACGGCCAGGCCGTCGGCTTCTGATCGCCGGCGGGGGCTGACTCTGCAAAAAGGCCCGCGGTACCGGAAATTACCTCCAAAGTTCGGGTTTGGAGGGCTTGCAGGAAACCGCAAGACTGCGAAATGATTCACGAAAATCGCAGTGACTTGCCGCTGCACGACCGCAACAGTGGCAACAATTGCTTACTTATGCAACATCCAAGCCGCCTATCCAGCGGTCAAGCCCGGTGGGGAATGTCCATGTTTGATCCAAGCAAGCTGGAGCTCCTGATCGGTCCCGCGCCTGATGCCCAGCGCCATGTCCTGGAGAAGCTGGTCGAGGAACTGCGGGCCGCGCTTCCCGCCATGCAGCAGGCCTGCCAGGAAAACCAGTGGCAGGTGGTGCAGAACTATGCCCACAAATACCGGGGGACCTCGGCGGTGGTGGGCGCGTCATCCTGCGCCGAGGTTCTGGGACTGCTCGAGCATGCCATCATCGTCAGCGAGACTCAGCCAGTTCCCCAGTTGCTTGCCTCGCTGAACGAGGCAATTGCCAACTTCGAACACGCGGTCATTGTCCACCTGCAAACCCTGGGTGCACTCAACGAGCGGCCCGACAACCACTGAACGCGTCCTGCGTCAGGCGGCCTGCGGCTGAAGAAAGACGCGTGCCTTGCGCGGCGAGACCACCAGCGTCTCGCCTTCCTGGAAGCCGAGTTCGCGGAACTGCTGCGCCGGGATCTGTGCCTCGATCAGCGGGTCGTGGCCATGTCGCGGCGCAGCGTCCACCGGCATGAGCTCCAGCCGCGCGATGGGTCCGACCACGATGGCGCGGTCCAGCCGCGCGACGATGCCCTGCGGGCGCCCGGCGGCGTCGACCTCACCACCGGCCTGGTAGCGATGCACGTCCAGGTCGTGCGGGCGCACATAGGCAAAGGCCTGTGCGTTCTGGGCACCGGCGTGTTCGGGCGTCTGGATGGCGACACCGTCCAGATGCAGCAGACCTTCGTGGGCGCGTCCGTGGAACAGGTTCACGTCACCCAGAAAGCCATAGACAAACGGGCTGGCCGGGTGGTCCCAGACGTCCTGCGGTGAACCGACCTGCTCGACGACGCCCTGGTTCATCAGCACCACGCGGTCGGCCACCTCCAGTGCCTCCTCCTGATCGTGGGTGACAAAGATGCTGGTGACGTGCAGCTCGTCGTGCAGGCGGCGCAGCCAGCGGCGCAGTTCCTTGCGCACCTTGGCGTCCAGCGCACCGAAGGGTTCGTCCAGCAGCAGCACCTTGGGCTCGACCGCCAGCGCACGCGCCAGGGCGATGCGCTGTCGCTGGCCGCCCGAGAGCTGGGCCGGAAAGCGGTCAGCGATCCAGTCCAGCTGCACCAGCTTGAGCAGATCGGTCACCTTCTGGCGGATCTGCGCCTCGCTCGGCCGTTCGCCGCGCGGCTTGACGCGCAGACCGAAGGCCACGTTCTCGAACACGGTCATGTGGCGGAACAGCGCGTAGTGCTGGAACACGAAGCCCACGTTGCGCTCACGCACGTGCACGTCGGTGGTGTCTTCTCCGCTGAACAGGATACTGCCGCTGTCCGGGGTTTCCAGACCCGCGATGATGCGCAGGAGCGTAGTCTTGCCGCAGCCCGAAGGGCCCAGCAGGGCCAGGAGTTCGCCGGAGTCGATGTCGAGGTCCACGTTCTTCAGCGCATGGAAGCTGCCAAAGTGCTTGTTGACGTTACGGATCTGGATGCTCATGGTCTTCTCATCGTTCGGGTCAGGCGGTGGCCATGGATGGCGCTGCCGGGGTCTTGTGCGTGTGCGGGTTCTCGGGCGGCAGTTCGGCAATGGCCTTCATCTCGCGCTCGTGGCGCCACTCCACCACGCTCTTGATGGCCAGCGTGACCAGGGCCAGCAGGGCCAGCAGCGAGGCCACGGCAAACGCCGCCACCGACTGGTACTCGTTGTAGAGCACCTCCACATGCAGGGGCATGGTGTTGGTCTGGCCGCGGATGTGGCCCGAAACCACCGACACCGCACCGAACTCGCCCATGGCGCGGGCGTTGCAGAGGATGACGCCGTAGATCAGGCCCCACTTGATGTTGGGCAGGGTCACACGCCAGAAGGTCTGCCAGCCAGTCGCACCCAGCACGATGGCGGCCTGCTCTTCCTCGTTGCCCTGGGCCTGCATGAGCGGAATGAGTTCGCGTGCGATGAACGGAAAGGTCACGAAGATGGTCGCCAGGATGATGCCGGGCACGGCGAAGATGATCTTGATGTCATTCGCCATGAGCCAGGGACCGAACCAGCCCTGCGCGCCGAACACCAGCACATAGATCAGGCCCGCCACCACCGGCGAGACGGAGAACGGCAGATCGATCAGCGTCGTCAGGAAGGATTTGCCGCGGAACTCGTACTTGGCGATGCACCAGGCCGCCGCCACACCAAAGACCAGGTTCAGCGGCACGGCCACTGCCGCAGTCAGCAGCGTCAGGCGGATCGCCGCCCAGGCGTCAGGCTCCTTGAGTGCTTCCCAATAGGCGTCCCAGCCCTTGCGCAGGGCCTCGGTGAACACCGCGGCCAGCGGCAGCACCAGGAACAGGAACATGAAGGCCAACGCAATGCCGGTCAGCGTCCAGCGGATCCAGGGCGCTTCGGTGGTGCCGCGCTGGGCAGAGCGGAC
>JAJPEW010000291.1 GCA_021166755.1 Hydrogenophaga sp.
GCGTTCTGGATCCTGAGCCTGAACTCGTGGATGCAGACCCCGGCCGGCTTCGAGATCGTCAACGGCGAGTTCATGCCGACCGACTGGATGGCGATCGTCTTCAACCCGTCGTTCCCGTACCGTCTGGCGCACAAGCTGCTGGCATCGGGCCTGACCGCCTCTTTCCTGATCGCCGGCCTGTGCGCCTGGCAGCTCATCAAGGGCAGCGCCACGCGGGGCACGCACAAGGCGCTGCGCAGCGCGGTGTTTGCAGCGGCGCTGATCGCACCGGTGCAGGTGTTCGTGGGTGATCTGCACGGCCTCAATACGCTGGAGCACCAGCCGGCCAAGATCGCCGCCATGGAAGGCATCTGGGAAACCGAACGCGGTGCGCCGCTGACGCTGCTGGGCATCCCGGACGAAGCAGCGGGGACCACCCACTTTGCGGTCAAGATCCCCAAGCTCGCCAGCCTGATCCTGACCCACGAATGGGATGGCGAGATCAAGGGCATCAACGAGTTCAAGGGTGAGCACCCGCCGGTGGCACCCGTGTTCTACGCCTTCCGTGTGATGGTGGGCATGGGCACGGTGATGCTGCTGGTGGCCGTCTTCACGGTCTGGAAGCTGTGGCCGCAGCGGCGTGCCACCGGCACCACCCTGCCCCGACCGCTGCTGTGGGTGCTGTCGGGCATGGCGTTCTCGGGCTGGGTGGCCACACTGGCGGGCTGGTATGTGACCGAGATCGGCCGCCAGCCCTTTGTGGTCTACGGCGTGCTGCGTACCGCCGACACCGCCACGCAGATCGCATCGCCCTGGGTGGCACTGACGCTGACTGCGTACCTGGTGGTGTACGGCCTGCTGCTGGTGACCTACATCGGCGTGCTCAAGTACATGGCCGAGAACCCGGTCAAGCACGCGGGTGTGCCCGCCGCAGGCGCCCAACTGGGCAAGGCAGGAGCGTGAACATGATCACCTGGTCCGAACTCCTGCCCCTGATCTTCATGGCCGTCATGGGCCTGTCGCTGCTGGCCTACGTGATCCTGGACGGCTATGACCTGGGTGTCGGTCTGTTGCTGCCGCTGGGCAGCGACAGCCAGAAGGACACCATGATCAGCAGCATCGGCCCCTTCTGGGACGCCAACGAGACCTGGCTGGTGCTGGGGGTGGGCGTGCTGCTCGTGGCGTTTCCCAAGGCCCACGGTCTGGTGCTGCAGGCGCTGTACCTGCCCGTCGCGGTGATGCTGATCGGCCTGATCCTGCGCGGTGTCGCCTTCGACTTCCGGGTCAAGGCGCCGGTGGTGTGGAAGCCGTTCTGGAACCGTGCCTTCTTTGCCGGCTCGCTGATGGCGACCACGGCCCAGGGCTGGATGCTGGGCAGCTACATCACCGGCTTTGACCTGGGTGGCCTGGGCTGGGCTTTCAGCCTCGGCATCGCCCTGACCCTGCCCGCGGTCTATGTGCTGCTGGGGGCTGGCTGGCTGATCATGAAGACCGAGGGAGAACTGCAGGAGCACGCGTTGCGCTGGGCCCGGCGCGCCCTTTGGCCGATGGCCGTGGCACTGGTGGGCATCTCGGCGGCCACACCCCTGGTCAACCCGGCGGTGATCGACAAGTGGTTCGCCTTGCCGCAGGTGGTCGCCCTGCTGCCGGTGCCCCTGGTGTGCGCGACTGCCTTCTTCGCCATGCGCTGGGTATTGACCCGGCCCCCGCTGGTGGTGGCCGGCTACGGCTGGCTGGTGTTCGCCAACATGGTGCTCATCTGCGTGATGGCGTTCTTCGGGCTGGCCTACAGCATCCTCCCCGACATCGTGATCGGTCGCCTGAGCGTGTGGGAGGCCGCAGCGGCCACCGAATCGCTGACGGTGATTTTCATCGGCACAGCGATCACACTGCCGGTGATCGTTGCCTACACGATCTTCATGTACCGGGTGTTCTGGGGCAAGGCCCGGGCGCTGAGCTATGCCTGAGCGCCAGCGACCACGGTGCGGCGCACCACGCGGTCGTCACCGAGCACGATGAGCGCAAACAGCAGCTCGTCCAGGTTGCTGGCCTGCGCAGTCTTGCGGGCCAGCAGTGGGGTGGCCTTGGGATCGAGCACCACAAAGTCGGCCTCGCAACCGGGCTGCAGGTTGCCGACGACGCCGCCCAGACCCAATGCGGCGGCGGCACCCGCGGTGTGCTGCCACCACAACTGGCCGGGCGTCAGGCTCAGGCCGGCCTTGGTCTGCCCTTCGCGGCCCACGTAGTAGGCTGCCAGCATGGTGTGGAAGGGCGAGAAGCTGGTGCCCCCACCCACGTCGCTGGCCAGGCCGTAGCGCATGCCGGCCGCGTCGGCGGCGGCGTGGTCGAAGAAGCCGCTGCCCAGGAAAAGGTTGCTGGTGGGGCTGATGGCGGCTGCCGTGCCGGTGCGCGCCATCAGGGCGCGGTCTTCCTCGTCCAGCCAGATGCAGTGGGCGTAGATGGCCCGCTGGCGCAGCAGACCGAAGTCGTCGTACACGCCCAGGTAGCTGCGCGAGCGCGGGAACAGCTCGGCCGCCCAACGGACCTCGTCCTGGTTTTCAGCGACGTGCGACTGGATCCACACATCGGGATACCTGGCTGCCAGTTCGCCCGCACCGCGCAATTGCGCATCGGTGCTGGTGGGTGCAAAGCGCGGCGTGATGGCGTAGCCCAGGCGGTCCACGCCGTGCCAGCGCCGGATAAGCGCCTCAGTATCGATCAGGCTTTGCTCGGTCTGGTCACGCACGCCATCGGGGCAGTGTCGGTCCTGTAGGCATTTGCCGGTGATGAAACGCAGCCCCCGGGCCTGTGCGGCGCCAAAGGCCGCATCCACCGATGCCGGGTGCGAGGTGGCGAAGGTCAGCGCCGTGGTCACGCCGTGGCGCTGCAGTTCGTCAAAAAAGAACTCGGCCACCGACCGGGCGTATGCCGGATCGGAAAAACGGGACTCGTGCGGAAAGGTGTAGTGCTCCAGCCAGGGCAGCAGACCATCGGCCGGGGCGCCGATCACATCGGTCTGCGGGTAGTGCACATGCAGGTCGACAAAGCCCGGAGCGATCAGGTGCCCGCGCAAATCTTCAACGGCCAGGCCCGGGTAGCGGCCAACCAGGCCGCCGTGATCGCCGGCGGCCAACACCACCTGCCGGCCACGGGCATCGGGCCCGGTGACCAGCAGGCCATCCGCGTCGTACAGCGGCTGGCCGTTGTCATCGAATCGCAGGAGGGCGGCGCGGTAGGCTTTCATGAGCTCACTAGCTTAACCGGCCGCTGGCAGGCCCGGTATACGGCCGCCCACATGGCGGGCATGCATTTGTGCGTTGTGGTCACTCAGCGTGGCAGTTTGCCCACGACGCCCTCGACAAACCAGTTCATGCCCAGGATGTCGGGGTCCGACAGGCGCTGACCGGCCGGGATGACTTCTTTGCCCTCGTTATCGCGCACGGGCTGACGACCCGCTGCGAACACGGTCAGGCGGCCCAGCCCGATGTCGGACTGGCGCTGCAGGACCTCTTCCCGCACGGCCACGGGCACCTTGCTGCCAAAACCCTCGACCCGGATCATGCCTTCGCGCACGCCGCCCCAGACCTGGCCGCTCTTCCAGGTACCGTCGATAACCGCCTTGACCCGCCGGGTGTAGTAGTCGCCCCACTGGTGGGTGACGGCCACCACCTGGGCATCGGGTGCCACCTTGCGCATGTCGGAGTGATAGGCCACGGCCAGCTTGCCTTTTTCCTGCGCGGCCACCATCACGGCGTTGGAACCGGTGTGGAACGCCAACACCTCGGCACCCTGGTTCATGAGGGTCATCGCCGCCTCACGCTCGCGCGCGGGGTTGAACCACTCACCCAGGAAGACCACGCGCAGGCTGGCTTGCGGGTTGACCGAGCGCATGCCCAGCGTGAAGGCGTTGATGCCCTGCACGACCTCGGGAATCGGAAAGCCGGCCACATAGCCGGCCTGCGTGGCCATGCGGCCGGCAGCCACACCGGCCAGGTAGCGGCCCTCGTAGTAGCGGGCATTGGCGGCGGCCACGTTGTCGGCCGTCTTGTAGCCAGTGACGGATTCGAACTTGACGTTCGGAAACTCGCGCGCCACCTTGAGCGTGGGCTCCATGTAGCCGAAGCTGGGGGTGAAGATGATTTGATGACCCTGGCGCGCCAGATCCCGGATGACACGCTCTGCATCGGGGCCCTCCGCCACATTCTCGACGTAGGTGGTCTGCACCTGACCCGACAAGGCCTTTTCCACGGCCTGACGGCCCTGGTCGTGCTGACGCACCCAGCCGGCATCGGTCAGCGGCGCCACGTAGACGAAGGCGGCCTTGACCGGGGTGGTGGTCTGTGAAAAAACGGGGGAGAAAAAACAGGCGGCCGCGAGCGCGGCTGCGAGGTTTTTGTACATGGTGTTCCTCTACATGGCTTCCGGCGGACAAAAAAAGCGAGCCGGGGAAGCACCGGCTCGCAGGATCGTATTTTAGCGCGTCGCCAGCTCAGGCGCTGGCCACCCGTCGCAGTTCGGCCAGGCACTCGGCCCGGCGCTGGTCGCTGATGAAGCTGGCCTCGAAACTGTTGCGGGCGATGGCCACCACGTCGTCCCGGTCCATCTGCAGGGCCTGCACCGTCTGCGTCCAGTTCTCGTTCATGTAGCCGCCGAAGTAGGCCGGATCGTCCGAGTTGATGGTCACGCACAGGCCGGCATCGAGCATCTTTTTCAGCGGGTGATCGCGCAGGTCATCCACCACGCAGAGCTTGAGGTTCGACAGCGGACACACCGTCAGCGGCAGGCGGGTGTGGGTCAGTTCGGCCATCAGCAGCGGGTCCTGCAGGGCGGCCACGCCGTGATCGATGCGCTGGACCTTGAGCAGGTCGATGGCCTGCCACATGTACTCGGGCGGCCCTTCCTCGCCGGCGTGAGCCACCACATGCAGGCCCAACTCTCGGCAGCGGGCGAACACGCGCTCGAATTTCTCGGGCGGATGCCCGACTTCGCTGGAATCCAGCCCCACACCGATGAAGTACTCTCGGTACGGCAGCGCCGCCTCCAGGGTGGCAAAGGCGTCCTCCTCGCTCAGGTGGCGCAGGAAGCACAGGATGAGTGCCGAGCTGATGCCCAGTTCGCTCTGTGCCCGTTCGCGCGCCGAGGCAAGGCCGCGGATGACCACCCCTGTGTCCACGCCGCGCGCGGTGTGGGTTTGCGGATCGAAGAACAGCTCGGCGTGAATGACGTTGTCGGCCTTGGCGCGCTGAAAGTAGGCCCAGGCCATGTCGTGGAAATCCTGCTCGGTCAGCAGCACGCTGGCGCCGGCGTAATAGATGTCCAGAAAGCTCTGCAGGTCAGTGAAGGCATAGGCGGCGCGCAGCGCCTGCACACTCGGGTACGCCAGCTGGACGCCATTGCGCTGGGCCAGCGCAAAGATGAGCTCGGGCTCCAGCGAACCTTCGATGTGGATGTGCAACTCGGCCTTGGGGATGGCGCGGGCCAGTTCGACAGCGTTCATGATTTCCTTTCAGCAGACACCGAGCGAGATACCGGTGCGCACGAGATAACGGCGATAGGCACTGGACATGCGATCGGCCGGTCCATGCACCTCGGCAATCGGTCCATCCTTGCCCAGGGGCAGGCGTTTGGGTTGCTGCGATTCGACCACCGGCCGGTCCTGGGCAAAGACCGTGTCCTGGAAGGCGCGCAGTTCTTCGTCATCCGAGAGGTCGCCCAACGTGGCCATGGCAAACCAGGCGGTGCAGCGCTCGTCGCCATCGGGACGGATGAACAGGGCGATCGCATTGCTGACCGGGTCGCCTTCGGTCGCGTCTTTGCGCAGAATGGCGGCGAAGGGGTGCGGTACGTCGTAACGGTAGGCCACCCAGCCACCCTCTTCCGCCCCAGCGTAGCCCTTGGGTTGCCAGGCTTTGCATTCGTGGGCACGCACACCTTCTGCGCCTTCGTCCACCTTGCCGGTGTCCACCTGCGCATGGGTGCGGGCACCGAGCCAGCCTTCGTGAACGAAACCGAAATGGCTGAGATCCAGGAAGTTCTCCACCAACCGGGGCGCGCTGGTCTGCACCTCGTACGGGCCGCAGATCAGTTGACGCCAGGCCTCGTCGTGCCAAGGCTCGAAAGCGGGCGGCTGAGAGAGCGAGACCGGCAGTTGCGAGAAATCGGGCCGCTCCAGTCGCACCCAGACCAGGCCACAGGCTTCCAGCGCCTCGAACACCTGCGTGCAGTGGGCTGCCGGTGGCTCGAAGGCCGGTGCGGCCGGCACATGCACACAGCGCCCCACGGCAATCGGGGCGCCGTGATGGCCCTGGCCTGCCGCCGTATCTCCGGCAAACTGCCAGCCATGGTACGGGCACTCCAGCCGCGCGCCATGCAGGTGGTTGAGCACCCGACCGAGCGACAGACGCGCACCGCGGTGCGGGCATCGGTCGGCCCAGGCGTGGACCACACCGGCATGCCCTTCGTGCCCGTGCTCGCGCCACAGGACCACGTCC
>JAJPEW010000121.1 GCA_021166755.1 Hydrogenophaga sp.
GCGCAGGACAAGAGCCTGTTCGGCATGATCCGCCACACGCACCAGACGTCGCCGCAGCACACGATCGTGGCGTACTCGGACAACGCATCGATCATGGAAGGCCACCAGCTCGAGCGCTTCGTTGCCAAGGCCGGTGGCAATGCTTCCCCGGCCTACCAGGCCGAGGCCGCGACCCACCACATCCTGATGAAGGTGGAAACGCACAACCACCCGACCGCGATTTCCCCGTTCCCCGGCGCCTCCACCGGCGCGGGCGGCGAGATCCGCGACGAGGGCGCGACCGGCCGCGGCTCCAAGCCCAAGGCCGGCCTGACCGGTTTCACCGTCTCCAAGCTCTGGGGCGGCATGAGCGACCAGCCAGGCGGCAAGCCCGAGCACATCGCCAGCCCGCTGCAGATCATGACAGAGGGCCCGCTGGGCGGCGCCGCGTTCAACAACGAGTTCGGCCGTCCGAATCTGCTGGGCTATTTCCGGGAATACGAACAGGACGTGGGCGGTGTGACCCGCGGCTACCACAAGCCCATCATGATCGCGGGCGGTCTGGGGCAGATCGACGCCGGGCAGACAAAGAAGATCGAGTTTCCGGCCGGTACGCTGCTCATCCAGCTCGGCGGCCCGGGCATGAAGATCGGCATGGGTGGCGGCGCCGCCAGCTCCATGGCGACGGGCACCAACGCCGCCTCGCTGGACTTCGACAGCGTGCAGCGCGGCAACCCGGAGATCGAGCGCCGGGCGCAGGAGGTCATCAACCACTGCTGGGCGCAGGGTGAGAAGAACCCGGTGCTGTTCATCCACGACGTGGGTGCGGGCGGCCTGTCCAACGCATTCCCTGAGTTGGTGAACGACGCTGGCCGTGGTGCCCGCTTTGGCCTGCGCGCGGTGCCGCTGGAAGAGAGCGGTCTGGCGCCGAAGGAAATCTGGTGCAACGAAAGCCAGGAGCGGTACGTGCTGGCCATTGCACCCGAATCGCTGGAACAGTTCAAGGCCTTCTGCGAGCGTGAGCGCTGCCCGTTCGCGGTGGTCGGGGTGGCCACCGAAGAGCGGCAACTGCAACTGGTGGACGAGGGCAAGGAAAGCCCTGTGGACATGCCGATGGACGTGCTGCTGGGCAAGCCGCCCAAGATGCACCGGGACGTCAAGACCGTGCAGCGCCAGTTCCAGCCGATGGACCTGACCGGCGTCTCGCTGGAAAAGGCTGTCATCGACGTGCTGAGCCACCCGACCGTGGCCTCCAAGCGCTTCCTGGTCACCATCGGCGACCGTACCGTGGGCGGCCTGACCCACCGCGACCAGATGGTTGGCCCCTGGCAGGTGCCGGTGGCCGATTGCGCCGTGACCCTCGCCGACTACGCTGGTTTCGCCGGTGAAGCCATGTCCATGGGTGAGCGTACGCCGCTGGCAGCGATCAACGCCGCGGCGTCGGGCCGCATGGCAGTCGCTGAAGCTATCACCAACCTGCTGGCCGCACCCATCGAACTGCCCCGCGTCAAGCTGTCGGCCAACTGGATGGCTGCCTGTGGTGAGCCCGGTGAAGACGCCGACCTGTACGCCACCGTCAAGGCCATCGGCATGGAACTGTGCCCGGCGCTGAACGTATCGGTGCCGGTGGGCAAGGACAGCCTGTCCATGCGCACCCAATGGCAGGCCGAGGGCGAGAAGAAAAAGGTCACTTCCCCCGTCAGTCTGATCGTGAGCGCCTTTGCGACGCTCGCTGATGTGCGCGGCACACTCACGCCGCAGCTCAACCGCGACCTCGACGACACCACCCTGATCCTGGTGGACCTGGGCAAGGGCCGCCACCGCCTGGGCGGCAGCGTGCTCGGCCTGACACTGGGCCAGCCGGGTGACGAGGTGCCCGATCTGGACAGCCCGCAGGACCTGATCAACCTGGTCAACGCGGTGAACGCCTTGCGCGCCAAGGGCCAGATCCTGGCCTACCACGACCGTTCGGACGGTGGCCTGCTGGCCGCCGCCGCCGAGATGGCCTTTGCTGGTCATGTGGGCGTGGCTCTGAACGTGGACATGCTGGTCACCGAAGGCGACGGCATCAGCGACAGCCGCATGGACACCGGCGACGCCAAGAACTGGGCATCGCAGGTCAGCGCCCGCCGCGAGGAACTCACCCTCAAGGCCCTGTTCAGCGAAGAGCTGGGCGTGCTGCTGCAGGTGCGCACCGAGGACCGCAATGCGGTGATGCAGACCCTGCGCGAGCACGGCCTGTCCAAGCACAGCCACTTCGTCGGCAAGACCCGTCCCGCGTCCTCGTCCATCGACGTGGGCAAAGGCCAACTGCAGGTCTGGCGCGACACCAAGGCCATCTTCAGTGCCAGCCTGTACGACCTGCATCAGGTCTGGGACAGCGTGAGCTGGAAGATCAACCAGCAGCGCGACAACCCGGCCTGTGCCGACAGCGAACACGCGGCCGCCGGGCTGCCCGAGGACCCGGGCATGCACGTCAGCCTGTCCTTCGATCCGCTGGACAACGTGGCGGCGCCCTTCCTGAACCTGAGCCGTCCGAAGGTCGCGATCCTGCGGGAGCAGGGCGTGAACTCGCACGTGGAAATGGCCTACGCCTTCACCCAGGCCGGCTTTGAGGCCTACGACGTGCACATGACCGACCTGCAGTCGGGCCGCGCGAAGTTGGCCGACTTCAAGGGTGTGGTCGCCTGCGGTGGCTTCAGCTACGGCGACACGCTGGGCGCCGGTATTGGCTGGGCCCGCAGCATCACCTTCAACCCAGTGCTGTCCGAGCAGTTCCAGGGTTTCTTCGGCCGCGCCGATACCTTCGGCCTGGGCGTGTGCAACGGCTGCCAGATGTTCGCCGAGCTGGCCGACATCATCCCCGGCGCCGAGGCCTGGCCGCGCTTCACCACCAACCAGAGCGAGCGCTTCGAGGCCCGCCTGTCCATGGTCGAGGTGCTGGACTCGCCCAGCCTGTTCCTGCAGGGCATGGCCGGCAGCCGCCTGCCGATTGCCGTGGCGCACGGCGAAGGTTTTGCCAACTTCAAGCACCGCGGCGATCCGGCCAAGGCGATTGCCGCCATGCGCTTCGTGGACAACAGCGGCGCGGCCACCGAGCAGTACCCGTTCAACCCGAACGGCAGCCCGGGCGGTCTGACGTCTGTCACCACGGCCGACGGCCGTTTCACGGCCATGATGCCGCACCCCGAGCGTGTGTTCCGCAACATCCAGATGAGCTGGACCAGTGGCAACCCGTCCGACGTGAGCCCATGGATGCGCATCTGGCGCAACGCGCGCAAGTGGGTGGGCTGAGCGCCAGTGGCGCCGAGAAGCAACAACAACCAAGCACAGGGAAACACCGATGGCTTCCAGCCTGCTCGCACTCATCGACGACATTGCCACCTTGCTGGACGATGTGGCGGTGATGACCAAAGTGGCCGCTCGCCAGGGCATGGCTGCTGCCGACGACGTGGCTGCCATGACACAGATGGCGGCCAAGAAGACCGCCGGTGTACTGGGTGATGACCTGGCGCTCAACGCGCAGCAGGTCACCGGCGTCAATGCCGATCGCGAGCTGCCCGTGGTCTGGGCAGTGGCCAAGGGTTCCCTCCTGAACAAGGCCATCCTGGTGCCGGCCGCGCTGGCCATCAGTGCCTTTCTGCCCTGGCTGATCACCCCGCTGCTCATGCTAGGCGGTCTGTTTCTCTGCTTTGAAGGTGCAGAGAAGCTGCTGCACAAGTTTTTCCACGCCAAGGCCGAGGACGACGCTCACCACGCCGAACTGGTCAAGGCGGTGGCTGACGAGCAGGTCGACCTCGTCGCCTTCGAGAAAGACAAGGTCAAGGGCGCCATCCGCACCGACTTCATCCTGTCGGCGGAAATCATCGTCATCACCCTGGGTACCGTCGCAGCCGCGAGCTTCGCCCAGCGCGTATCCGTGCTGGTGGGCATCTCCATCCTCATGACGGTCGGCGTCTATGGTCTGGTGGCGGGTATCGTCAAGCTCGACGATGCCGGGTTGTGCCTGAGCCGCAGCGCGTCGGGAGCAGCACAGGCCTTCGGCCGAGGTCTGCTGGCCTTTGCGCCCTGGCTGATGAAGGCGCTGTCTGTGTTGGGCACGGCGGCCATGTTCCTCGTTGGCGGCGGCATCCTGCTGCATGGCGTGCCTGCGCTGGGCCACGCGGTCGAGCACTGGTCCGAGGGCATGGGCTGGGTGGGTGGACTGATCAGCAACCTGGCCGGTGGTGTGGCTGGCGTGCTGGCCGGAGCCGTGGTGGTTCTGATCGTCACCACCATCCAGCGGATGCGCGGTGGCAGCAACAGCCATTGACATGCATCAAGGTGAGTTGGATGGCGCAGCCTAGACTGGCGTCATGCCAATCATGAGTGTGCTGTGCATTAAATCGGACACCGTGATCGGCCATGACCAAAGGAGCCACCATGTCCGACAACACCCCCATTGATACCGATGCCCCGCTGACCAATTTCAACAACTGCCATGTGGGCATCGTCAGGCGGCTCAAGGCCCTGGATGAACTGCCTGCATTGCTGGAGCCGGCAGCGCGTGCCCGCCAGATTGCCGAGCAGTCGCTGGAGTTTTTCCGGGAAGCCATCTTCGAACACCACCTGGAAGAGGAGCGCGAACTGTTCCCGGCAGTGATTGCCAGCGCTCAACCAGGTGATGAACTGCAGCGTGTCAAGGCGATGGCCCAGCGCCTGACGGACGAGCATCGCGCGATTGAAAAACTCTGGAAAAGCCTGGAAAAAGGGCTCAAGCAGGTGGCCAAGGGGCATGGTACCGAGCTGGACATCAGCGATCTGCACCGCTTGGTGACCGAGTACCAGGCCCACGCGCACTTCGAAGAGACCGAATTCCTGCCGCTGTCGGAAAAGATCCTCGGGCGCAACAGCAACCACATGGCTGCGCTGGGACTGAGTCTGCACATGCGACACGCCAAGCCCGTCAACGCCTACATCTGATCAGGCCGCAAGATCCCCTGGAAGGGCTGGGCTTCATGGTCTGGGGTACAGTCCCCGGCCATGAAAATCATGACATCACGGTCAGTGCAGGACGTTCCAGAGCACTGGCACAGCGAAGGCGCAGACGGCGTCGCGGTGCTCAGCATTCCGGGCCTCAGCGGGCGGCCTCGTGTTTTTGATGTTGACGCCAGCCTGACCGTGGACGTCCCTGAACAAGCAGCCAATGCCTGGCTGGAACTGACGGTTGAGTTCGATGGCCAGCGACAGTGGTCCCGCCGCATCCAGGCGCACAATCCCGGGCAGACGGACAGCCTGGACTACCATCAGAGAATTCGTCTGGAGGCTGAGCAGGGCATCCGTATCCGGGCCGTGGCTCAACTCCATGGCGTGCGTCTGCGGCAACTGCTGCTCGAGGCGCGGGAAGACGCCTGAGGGCTCAGGCTGGGGTCGCCGGCCGCGTCCGGTAGAACTTGACCGGGCTGGACGGCACCGCGTTCATCACGCTGCGCTTGATCTTGCCCACCACATGCATTTCGCAGGGCTTGCAGTCGAATCGAAGCGTCAGCTTTTCCTTGCCGTTGATCAGCTGCATGGGCTCTGCCTTGACCGTACCTTGCACTCCGGTCACGCCCTTGGCCTGC
>JAJPEW010000319.1 GCA_021166755.1 Hydrogenophaga sp.
GTCGCAGTCGCCTGATGCTGGGCATGGTCTCGGCGGCCGGACTCGTCTGGCTGGCCGTCGCCATCGGCCCCCGGGTGACCACCATGCTGCCGGCAGATGTCACCGCATTGGACGCCAAACCTGGCGAAGGTACCTGGGAACCCTGGAGCCCGGCCCGGCAGGAGGCCCTGCTGGCCGAGGGTCGCCCTGTCTTCGTCGACTTCACCGCGGCCTGGTGCGTGACCTGCCAGTACAACAAGCGGACCACCCTCGCCGACCCGGCCCTGTTGCAGGACATGGTCTCCCGGCAGGTGGCCCTGCTGCGTGCCGACTGGACGCGGCGCGACCCGGCCGTGACCGCTGCACTGGCCGCCCTGGGCCGCAACGGCGTGCCGGTGTATGCCATTCATAAAAACGGACGGGCACCGGTGGTGCTGTCCGAGGTGTTGAGCGTGGAGGAGGTCCGTGCGGCGCTGACCGGTCTGTGAGCCGTGGCTCCGCTGTCCGTATTCACCCCAGACAGGAGTTCATCATGATCCGACGCCGTCCGTTGTTGACACTCGGGGCCGCCACCGTGGCGCTGCCCGCGGGCCTGCTGGCGGGCCGGGCGGTCCATGCGGCTGCGCTGGTCGGTCAGCCGGCACCCGATTTCTCGCTGACAGACACCACCGGCAAGACCGTTCGGCTGTCCCAGTTCAAGGGCAAGCCCGTGGTGCTGGAGTGGAACAACCCGGGCTGCCCCTTCGTGCGCAAGCACTACCAGGGGAACCTGCAATCCCTGCAGAAAACCTACACCGCCAAAGGCGTGGCCTGGCTGGCGATCAATTCCACGCGCGACGACAGCGCGGACTACCTGCCGCCACCCCAACTGGCGCGCTGGATGACCGACCAGGGCGCCAGCCCTACCGCCACCCTGATGGATGAGGACGGCACGGTCGGTGCCACCTACGGCGCCAGGGTCACCCCGCACATGTACCTGATCGACGCCCGTGGCGTGCTGGTCTACGCGGGCGGCATCGACAGCATCCCCTCGGCCCGGGCGGCCGACATCGAGAAAGCCACCAACTACGTGCGGCAGGGTCTGGACGAGCTGCTCGCAGGCAAACCGGTCAGCAAGAGCACCAGCCTGCCATACGGCTGCAGCATCAAGTACCGCAACGGCACCGCCTGAATCTCGTGCGGCCGCGCTTGCGCTGGCGCAAGTGCGCGGCCGAAGGTAACCGGGATAATCGGCGGTTTGTCCATTGCCCACCTTCCCGGATACCCGCATGAGCTTCGCCCCCCTGCAGAACGACACTTTCCTGCGCGCCTGCCTGCGTCAGGCCACCGATCACACGCCGGTATGGCTGATGCGCCAGGCCGGACGCTACCTGCCTGAGTACTGCGCCACGCGTGCCAAGGCCGGTTCGTTCATGGGGCTGGCCACGAACGTGGACTACGCGACCGAGGTCACCCTGCAGCCGCTCGAGCGCTACGCGCTGGACGCCGC
The DNA here is from genome assembly GCA_021166755.1 of Hydrogenophaga sp. Lineage (GTDB taxonomy): Bacteria > Pseudomonadota > Gammaproteobacteria > Burkholderiales > Burkholderiaceae_C > Hydrogenophaga > Hydrogenophaga bisanensis. Next base: position 1,469 of record JAJPEW010000319.1, read on the forward strand.
CATCCTGTTTTCCGACATCCTGACCGTGCCCGACGCCATGGGGCTGGGCCTGTCATTCCAGCAGGGCGAAGGTCCCAAGTTTGCGAAGACCGTGCGCACCGAAGCCGATGTGGACCAGTTGGCCGTGCCAGACATGGACAAACTGCGCTATGTGTTCGACGCGGTGACCTCGATCCGGAAGGCGCTCAACGGCCGGGTACCGCTGATCGGCTTCTCGGGCAGCCCGTGGACGCTGGCCTGCTACATGGCCGAAGGCGGTGGCAGCGACGACTACCGCCTGGTCAAAGGGCTGATGTACAGCCGACCGGACCTGATGCACCGCATCCTGGCCATCAACGCCGACGCGGTGGCGACCTATCTCAACGCGCAGATCGACGCGGGCGCGCAGGCCGTGATGGTGTTCGACAGCTGGGGCGGCGTGCTGGCCGACGGTAAGTTCCAGGAGTTCTCCCTGGCGTACACGAAACGGGTCCTGGCACAGCTCAAGCGCACCGACGCGAGCGGCACGGTGATCCCGCGCATTGTCTTCACCAAGGGCGGCGGCCTGTGGCTGGCCGACATGAAGGACCTGGACTGCGAGGCGCTGGGCCTGGACTGGACGGTGAACCTGGGCGCGGCGCGCGCGCTGGTGGGCGACTCGAAGGCACTGCAAGGCAACATCGACCCGAACGTGCTGTTCGCGCCACCGGAGGCGATCGACCGCGAGGTGGCGACCGTGCTGGAAAGCTTTGGCCGACCGCACCAGGGCGACGGCACGGGCCCAACGCACATCTTCAACCTCGGCCATGGCATCAGCCAGTACACGCCGCCCGAGCATGTGAATGCACTGGTCGATGCCGTGCACCGTCATTCGCGCCGCTTGCGTGCCCAGTCCTGATGTGCATGAAAGATTTCAATGGCCTCGCAGTACCGGCAAAGGGCCTTTTGAAGCGCTCGCGTGCCTGTTTGGGGTCTGCTTAGCACAAATCCGGCCCAAAATCGCACTTGACAGAACTCACTTATGCACAAATTTCGTGCTGCGGCGCGCCAAAACACCTTGGTGTCCGTGTGTGTGCATTTCAGCGCATGGAATTTCGTAAGTTGTTGATTTTATTGAGATCTGATCGGTGCTTTTTTTGCGGGCAGTTTAAGCAAACCCTTGATTTTCAAGGCCTCCGGGCGCGCTGGCACAAGCTATCAACAAAGTTATCCACAGATTCTCTGGACAGCTGTGGAATGATCGAAGAATCAAGGACTTACACCGTTTTTCACCAGTAAAGCTGAAGAAAAACTGCTAACTATGACTTACTGGCCCAGTGTGGTGGTGGCGACCCCGGCCCACAGCGGGCTCGCGGGCCCCCTCACCTACCGAAGTGAGCAGCCGCTTGCAGCGGGCAGCCTGGTGCGTGTGCCGCTTGG
>JAJPEW010000007.1 GCA_021166755.1 Hydrogenophaga sp.
TTGACCTGGTACTGCGCCAGCAGCGACTCGAGCGCCATCTGCCGTTCCTCGTCGTCGGACTCCTGCGCCTCGAACAGCTCGATGTGTTCCAGGATGTCGTGCGCCACCTGCTCCAGGTAGCCACCGAGCTTGACGCTGTCCTTGATCTGCTTCTTGAGGCTGACGCGGATTTCCTGCAGTTCATGGTCCAGCAGGGGCTTGATGACCTGGCGCCGCAGGGCCGCCAGGGCCTCATTCATCACCCGTGCCATGGGACGCGTCTTCTCCAGGAAGTGCGAGATCTGCTCTCGCACCTCGATCTCGGCCTGGCTGATCTCGGCCCGCCGTTCGCGGGGCAAGGTACGCGCCTCGTTTTCGGTCAGCGCGTTGCCACCGTCGCCCACCAGGGTGAAGACCAGATGGCCGGACTCCCGGAACAGGTTGAAATGCCGCTCCTCGGCGAACTGCTCCAGCTCGGCAAACGCCTTGCTCTCCTCATCCTTGTAGGCGTCCTGCAGGCGCTCGCTTTCGTCCTTGAAGTCGTCGCGCGCCAGGCGCTGGGGAATCTCTGTCTGCAGCGTGCGGCACAGGCGCTGCATCAGTTGCCGCAGCTCGCGACCCTGGCCAGCAGGCATGCGCAAGGCGCGGGGACGTTCGGGATTGTCGAAGTTGTGCAGGTAGCACAGATCGGGTGGAACCGGTCGGTCGGCGGCGACCGCTTGGGTGAGTTCGCGCAACAGCGATGAACGGCCACTGCCGACCTCCCCGAGCACGAACAGGTTGTAGTCGGGGCTGTCCATGGACAGGCCGAAGCGTGCCGCCTGTTCGGCCCTTTCCTGGCCGATCCAGGGCAGGGACTGCACGTGCAGCTCACTGGTGTCGGCAAAACCCAGGCTGGCCGGGTCCACGGTCAGGCGCAGTTGCGAAGGAAGGAGACGGGGCAGGTCGGTCATGGTGTCAGGGCCATCATGCAGGCGGAAAGCCATCAGGGCAAGCGGTGGTCCGACGACAGCAGCGATGCGGCGTGCTGACCACTGCGGATCGCTCCTTCCAGGGTGGCGGGGTAAGGGCCCTCCACGTAGTCGCCCGCCGCGGTCAGGCCATCGGTGATGCGCGCGGCGGGCCGGACCAGTCCGGGGATGCAGGCAAAGGTGGCGCGACGTTCAATCACCGTGCGAATCGGCTCCAGCCGGTCCACTCCCAGCTGCTGTCGACCTTGCGCCAGGACCGCAGCTTCCAGGATCGCCCGGTCGTCGGGGCTGGCGCTCACGACGAAGGCCAGCACGCCCTGCATGGCGGGGTCGTCGGGCTGGAGTTGCCCCCGGTCGAACACGAACTGGGCCGAGAAGGCGGGCTCACCGGATGCCGGGCGCAAGGCGAGCATCGGCGCACTCAGGCGCGCGCCGGGTGCCTTGGCGTACACGGTCGCGATGGCGGTGTGGGGCAGCCCCAGCGCCTGATCGGCCCAGGCCTGCAAGGAAGACTTCTCACCAGGCGTCATGCTGGCTGCCGCGCCCCTGACCAGCTGGCCCGCAACCTCGGCAGAGGTAGCCAAAACCACCTGATCGGCATGGCCGGTACGTTCCAGTCCGTCTGCCCGAAGCGTGATGTCCCAGCCGCCGGGGCCGGGCCGAAGCGCAGTGGCACGGGTACCCGTCTGCGTAGTTGCCCCGTGCGCCCTGAGCCAGTCGACCGCCTTCGCTGGCATCAACGACCCCAGGTCCTGGCGCGGGATCAGCAGATGGGCTGGACGCAGGGTGCGATGCCCCTGACCGAACAGCGCATCGCGCAACACCCGCAGGAACACCTGACCGCTGGCCTGCGCAGCGGGCAGGTTGAGCGCGGAGACGCACAGGGGCTCGATCAGGTCCCGCATGGGCCGGGCCGGCAGACCGCGGCACACATCGGCGACCGTGTCCCCGGACGGGCATTGAAAGCCCGACAGCCGCCAGCGCAGTGAACGCTGCATCAGGGCCAGGCGGTCATGCCATGACCAGCCCCGCGCCGTGAACATGGCCGCCAGCGCATCCAGCGGGGCCGGCCAGCGCGCCGCCCAGGGGGGCGTGCTCATGCCCTGGCCATCCGGGTAAGGCAGTCCCAGCGGCAAGTCCAGCAGGGCTTGGGACAGATCGACACCCACGGTCTCCATCAGGCCCAAGGTGGCGGTGTAAGCCCCGATCAGGATGTGCTGGCCGTTGTCCAGCGGCAAGGACGTTCCGTCCGTTGCCTGTAGCGTGAGAGTGCGCGCCCGACCACCCCAGTGCCGGGTGGCTTCGATCAGGGTGACCTGGTGGCCCTGCTGTGTGGCCTGTACGGCCGCCGCAAGCCCGGCCCAGCCCCCGCCGACAACGCAGATCTTCACAGGCGACCCAGTGCCTGCACCTTCCAGGCGAGCCAGAACTTGCGCAGCGGCGTCAGGCTCACGCGCTGCGTGAGCACCAGCATGGGGTCGGCCGCAATCTCCTGCAGCAGCGTGCGGTAGATGCTGGCCATCATCAGGCCGGGCTTCTGCGCCTGGCGGTCAGCCGCGGGCAGCAGGGCCAGGGCCTCGTCGTAGGTACGCAGGGCGCGCTGGCACTGGAAGTCCATCAGCGCGCGGAAGCGCCGCTCAAAATCGGCCGGGTCGCTGCCGGGCACCGCTCCGCGCTTGAGGAGCTCATGGGCCTTGAGGTCGAAGCGCTGCAGGTCGTTGACCGGCAGGTAGATGCGCCCGCGCACCGCATCTTCGCCCACGTCACGGATGATGTTGGTGAGCTGGAAAGCCAGGCCCAGGCGATGGGCGTACTCGGTGGTTGCAGCCTCTGTCTGGCCGAAGATGCGGGCAGCGACCTCGCCGACGATGCCTGCCACCAGATGGCAATATTGCTGCAGGTTGGCAAAGTCCAGGTAGCGGTTCTGATCCAGGTCCATCTGGCAGCCATCGATGACGGCCAACAGGTGCCGGGCCTCGATCCCGTAGACCGGGCAGTGAGGCATCAGGGCCTGCAAGGCTGGATGGCTGGGTTTGCCGGCGAAGGCCTGCGCCACTTCCTGCCGCCACCAGCCCAGCTTGGCCTGTGCCACACCCAGGTCCTGCACCTCGTCGACCACGTCGTCCACCTCACGGCAGAAGGCATAGAAGGCGGTGATGGCGGCGCGTCGCGGCGCCGGAAGGAACAGGAAGGCGTAGTAGAAGCTGCTGCCGGAGGCAGCGGCTTTTTGCTGGGCGTATTCTTGGGGGCTCATGTCTCAGGTGTTTGGGTCCCGAGTGTAATCAGGCCGCCGCCCTTGCTGCCTGCCGCCCGCGCATGAACATCAGGTACATCAGCGGGACCGCAAACAGCGTCAGTACCGTCGATACCGCCAGGCCCCACACGATGCTGGCTGCCACGGGTCCCCACAGCAGGCTGTTGCCGCCCAGACCGAAGGCCAGCGAGAACAGCCCACCGATGGTTGTCGTGGTGGTGATGATGATCGGCACTACCCGCCGGCGCGAAGCCTGGACGATGGCGTGGATGGTGCTGATGCCGCGCGAGCGGCGATCGTTGGCGGCATCGATGAGCACGATCGCCGAGTTGACCGCGATGCCCGTCAGGGCAATCACGCCATACAGCGTATACAGCGACAACGGGTTGCCCGAGATGGCCAGGCCGAAGGCGACGCCGGTGAAGGCCAGCGGGACCGTCACCAGAATCATCAGGGGTTGCCAGTAGCTGCGGAACTGGGCCGCCAGGATCAGGTAGATCAGGCCCAGACCGAGCAGGAACAGCCGCTGCATGGCCGAGAGGCTTTCCTCGATGTCCTCCAGTTCACCGGAGAAGTCCAGGTCGATGCCGGGATGCCGCGCGCGCATGTCGTCCCAGGCGGCCTGGATGCGCGTGTTGGCCTCGCGGGTATCGGTCACTTCCTTGTCCAGATTGGCCTCTACCGTGATGGTGCGGCGCAGGTTGTAGTGGCGGATGAAGCCGCGGCCCGGGCTGGCCTCGGCGGTGACAAGGTTGCCCAGACGGGTCGTCTGACCGTTGGGCAGCGCCACCGGCTCGTCGAGCAGCGCCGCCGGGTCGGCGCGCAGTTCATCCGGCCCGCGCAGGGCCTGGTCTGATCGGACCCGCAACTCGATGCGGTCACCCGCGTCCCGGGTGAAGGCCACCACCTCGCCGTCGACCGCCAGGCGCACGATGCGCGCCACCTGGGCGGCATTCAGCCCGGCTTCACGCAAGGCCGCGTGGTCCAGTTGCAGTTGCAGACGGGCCCTGCCCGGCAGGTTGTCGTCTTGAATGTCCTTGGTACCCTCGATGCTGGCCACGATGGCCTTGAGGTCGTCCGCGGCGGCCTGGATCCGGTCGAAGTCGTCGCCCCGCACCTTGATGCTGATGGCCTTGCCGGCGGGCGGTCCTCCGGAGAGTACGGTGAAGCTCTTGCGCCCCGGACCCGGCAGCGATTCGATGGTCTGGCGCATGTCTTCCACCACCGTCATCACTTCGCGGGCACCAGGCTGGCGCGGATTCAGGGAGACGAAGACCTGCCCATACAAGTCGCCATAGACCGGTTCGGTCTCGGTGAACTTGAGGCCTGCCGTGGAGGTCACGGCACGGGCCTCGCCATCCGCGCCTATGCCGCGCAGTTGCTCCCGCACAGCAGCCTCTACGCGCTGGGTTTCTGCCAGTGTCTCCTCCAGGGAGGCGGTCTGGGGCATGTCCACATTCACGTAGAAGGCGCGGACCGGGTCGAAGGCGAAGAACTGGACCCGGATCACCCCGGTGGCCAGCAGGGCCACGGCGGCGGCCACACAGGCCATGCCCAGTGCTGTGAAGCGGCGTGGCCGCCTCAGCACATAGCCCAGGGCCTGACCGTAGCGCAGCCGCAGACGACGGTTGAAGCGCTCGCGCCAGGCCTGCATCTGCGAAGGACGGTCAAAGCGCACGCCGATGACCCCCACATGGACCGGCATCATCCAGAACGCCTCGATCAGCGAGATCGCCAGCGCCAGCGTCACGACAAAGGGGATCACGAACATGAACTTGCCGAC
>JAJPEW010000064.1 GCA_021166755.1 Hydrogenophaga sp.
GCCGAGCTCAATCCGCCGATGGACCGCGACGGTCTGACGGCCCGGGTAGCCGCCCGCCTGGCCGCCACGGTGGCCCGGCATCAGGGGCGGATGCAGCGAAACCCGATGTAGACCACGGCGGTGTCGGCGGGCTTGGTGGCGCGGTGATGCCGGTGCATCTGGGCGGCGCCGTACCACCAAGACCCGCCCAGGGTGGGTTGCTCGGTGCCAGGCCCGCCGTCTGCCCATTCCCAGACGTTGCCTCCCATGTCGAACAGGCCGTTGACGCCTCTGGCCGACTTCCCCACGGGTGCATGTCCCGCGCCGCGACCCGTTTGCGCGTGCGGCACCGCGGGCGCGGTGCTGGCGCAGTCCTCCAGGCAATGCGCTCCTCGCGGACTCTCGCCCGTCGGGTAGGGATAGGTGCGCCCGCTCACCCAGCCCGGCGGAGGCGGGTTGCGCTGTTCGGTGTAGGCGGCCTGGCGCCATTCGGCCTCGGTGGGCAAACGCTTGCCGGACCACCGGCAAAAGGCGGTGGCCTCGGCATGGGTGACGTGGGTCACGGGCTCGTCCGCAGCGCCGGGCCGTCCGTAGGGTGAATGCCATACCCAACCCGGGCGCTGCTGCCACCCGCCTTCATAGGTTTGTCCGCCACCGGATCGTTCGGCCTGTGTGACCAGTCCGGTCGCCCGGACAAACTCACGGAATGCCCCGATGGTCACCTCGGTCTCGTCCATCGTTGCGCCCGCCAGCACCGGTCCCGCGACCAGCCCGAGCCCCACGGTGCCAATCCACCGGCGCAGGGTGTTCCTGATGTGACTCACGACACCCTCATTCCCCCAGGGCCAGTGCGGCCGCCGGCAGTTTCTGCCGGACACGCCGCTTGGCCGTGGTCCGCTTGAGGGCTTCGATGCACTTGTCCAGCGCCAGGACCAGCGCGGCCTTCCAGTCCCGCGCCTGGGCCTTGGCGACCACGCGCTGTCCATCCTGCGAGACCACTTCCACGGTGCACCGCTTGTCGATCCCGTGACGCAGACCGTCCAGGTCCTGCAGTTGCACGGTGGTGCGCGAGAGCCGCGGTGCCAGACGGCGCATGACAAAGCGCACGCGCTCGTGTGCCCATCCGCTGATGTCGCGGGCATCGGGATTCATCGACTTGAACAGGACTTGCATGGCGTACTCCTTCGGTGATCGGAACCCTCAGGATGAGGCGACAGAACCCCCGCTTCAAGGCCAATCGGTTGGAGGGTACTTCCCAAAAAACCAGCGAACTTTCCGGCGACACCTCTGGAACCCGCAATGTCAGCCGGTGGTGGCCTCGTGCACCAGGATCGCCGCCGCCAGGTCCTCCAGCGCATGGCCGACCGACTTGAATACCGTCCGCTCCTGGTCGCTGCGTCGACCCGTGGCCACCCCCTTGCACAAGGTGGTCAGCGTGCCCTTGAGGTCATCGGCGTGCAGGACGCCCGCGGCCATCGGGTGCAGCAGGTCCCCGCTTTTCTTCAGGGCCTCGTCGGTGTCCACAAACAGGCGGGCGCCTACGAAGCAGGCGTCGTCCGCCTCGCGCATGGCGGGCGTGAAGCTGCCGATCAGGTCGAGATGGGTGCCCGGACGCAGCCATTCGCCGCGGACCACGGGCTCGGTGGCCAGCGTCGCACAACTGACGATGTCCGCTGTCCCGCAGGCCTCGGCCAGGTCGGTGACCACCTGGACGTTCCAGCCGCGTTCGCGCCAGCGCCGGGCTGTGGCCTCGGCCGCGTCGCTGCGGCGGGCCCACAGGCTGATGGTCCGAATGGATCGCACCGCGCCCCAGGCCTCGGGCAGCAGCTCCGCGATCCGGCCTGCCCCGACCACCAGCAGGTGGCTGGCGTCCTCACGCGCCAGGAAGGATCCGGCCAGGGCCGATGTGGCGGCGGTGCGCCGGGCGGTCAGCTGATCACCGTCGATCTGCGCCAGAGGAACCCCGGTGCGCGCATCGAACAACAGGTAGCTTGCATGCAGGCCAGGCAGGGCGCTGCGTGCGTTGCCGGGCGCGATGTTGATGATCTTCACGCCGTAGTAACGGCCCGGAATCCAGGCGGGCATGATCAGCGAGGTCATCTTCCGGCCATGGGCATCCGCGCTGGCGTCCGCCAGCGGGTTGACAATCTCGTGGACGTGGCGGGCGGGGGCCTCGCAGCCGCCGGCGAAGCGTTCGCGCAGGGCGGGAATCAGGCGGTCAAAGGGCAGGGCCAGGCGGGTGGCGTCCGAGTCGATGAAGTGCATGGGGCCAGATGGTAGTGCCCAGAATCCTGGTACTGTGGGGAACCTGCGACAAGGATGTCCGGTCGTGACAGGAATCACCCGTCCGGTCATTCGCACAGGGCGGGCGCCCAGGAAAGTCGCGCAGAATGGACATCACGTTGGGTAAGGATTTCAAACGCCGATGGAGACTGTTCAATGAAGCGCCTGCGCGGCCTGATGCTGCTGGTGGCGGTGCTCACCACGCTGGCCCTGGCGGGCCTGTGGTGGCAATCGGAGCAGTCGCGCGAGCAGTTGCGGCGCCAGGCATTCGATCTGGCGCACCAGCGCAGCCTGAACCTGGCCGATGCCATGGGTGGACAGATCGAGGGCGTGCTGGGGTCGCTGGACACGGCGCTGCTCGGCCTGCGTCGCGACTGGCTGGCGCACGGCCGCAGCGACACCTTCGCTCGCCTGGTGCAGGAGACGCTGGGCACGCTGCCCGATGGCTTCGTCGACTACGTGTCGGTGGTGGATGCCTCTGGCCACATCGTCTTCAACAGTTATGGCGCCGAGGCGGGTGTCTACGTCGGAGACCGTCCGCACTTCCAGGCCCATCGCACGGGCGGTGACCAGCTGCTGGTGGGGACGCCGGTGCGCTCCCGCCTGTCCGGGCGATGGGTTTTCGTGGTCAGCCGCCCCATTCTGCGAGAGGGCCGCTTCGATGGCACCGTGCACCTGCTGGTGTCTTCGGACTACGTGGCGGGCCGGCTGGCCGAACTGCGTCTGGGCGACCAGGATGTGGTGACCCTGGTACATCACAGTGGCGATTTGCTGGCCCACAGCCGTTACAACGCCGGTGCGCTGTCGCGCAAGGTGCCTGCCGATCGCCCCTTCATGACGGATCGCGTGGCCGGTGGCGGCGTGTTTCGCTACATCAGCCCGCTGGACCAGCGCTGGCGAACCGCGGGCTGGCGACGCCACTTCAATACCGGACTGGTGACGGTGGTGGCCCTGTCCGATGACATGGTCCTGGATCCTCTGCGCCCGATACTCGACCGGGAGCAGGATGTGACGGTTGCCCTGACCGCGATGCTGCTGGGCGGAGCCACGCTGATCATGGTCCTGCTTGGGCGTGTTGGCCGCAGCCAGGAGCAGTTGCATGAGCTGGCCGCCGCTCTGGAGCATCGCATCGAGGAGCGCACCCAGGAACTCGCCGAACTCAATGCCGAGCTCGAAGCCTTTGCCTACAGCGTGTCGCACGACCTGCGGACACCGCTGCGAAGCATCCACGGGTTTGCCGCCCTGCTCGAAGACGACGATGCGGGCACGCTCACCGAGACCGGGCACACCTATGTGCGCCGCATCCAGGGCGCCACCCGGCGAATGGGACAGCTGATCACCGACCTGCTGTCCATGGCCCACCTCAACCGGGCCGCCGTCAAGCGGGTACCACTGGATCTGGGCGAGATGGCGCGGTCCATCATCGACGATCTTCAGCGCAGCGAACCGTCTCGGCAGGTCCAGTGGGACATCGGTGAGGACATGAAGGTGACGGCCGACCCTGTGCTGATCCGTGCGGTCTTGCAGAACCTGCTGGGCAACGCCTGGAAGTACACCAGCCAGACAGCGCAGCCCAGGATCTCGCTGGTGCGGGAGTCCCGCGACGATGAGACCCAGACGTTCCGCGTGAGCGACAACGGGGCAGGCTTTGACATGACCTACGCCGCTCAGCTGTTCCAGCCCTTCCGGCGGCTGCACGCGCACCACGAGTTCGAGGGGTCGGGCGTGGGTCTGGCCACGGTCAGGCGCATCATCGAACGGCACGGTGGACAGGTGCGCGGTGAGGGCGCGGTGGGCCAGGGCGCCAGTTTCTGGTTTTCCTTGCCGGACGCGGCGGCGGCCACGGAAGACCCCGCCTGAGTGCCTGCGCTGGCGGATACCGCACCCGTCGGCTCGGGTAAGTCGGTCAGTGAGTGCAGAAGTCGCCCTGGCCACGGATAATTGTTTCGTGGCTTGCAGGTGCGTCTTGCGCGTACTGGCATCAGCGGAACTTGCTGTCCAGCCCGGTCCTGTGCTGCAATGCGTTGCAGCGCGCTCCCTTCCGTGCACCCTTCGGGTCCGGATGACCGGATTCACTGACACATCGCTTCGCTTCGTGTCGCCACGTCCTCGCCCCCTGAACGGGTATCGACCGGATACCCCTTGAATCTTCCCCGGCGCCACCCTTGTGGCGTAACCGGACCGGGGGGCATTGTCGACGCATGTTCGACCGGATGGCCCGAGGGCGGGTACCGATCGACAGAGAGAGGAGGTTCCCATGTCTGACAGGAAGCCGGACCCCATGGTCCCGGACGGAGCAGTCAATCCCATCAACACCGACTACAAGGTCGGCCAGGACAACATCGTGGTCAAGGTCGGACCGCTGGGTCTGGACATCCACAACCGCGTGTTCGCGATCTCCGGCCTGATGGTCGTGGCCTTTGTGGTGCTGACACTGGCCTTCCAGAACCAGATCGAGCCCCTGTTCAGCGGTCTGCGCCACTGGCTCACCGCCAACCTGGACGGGTTCTTCATTGCGGCGGGCAATGTGTTCATCCTGGTCTGTGTCGGGCTGGCCGTTTCACCGCTGGGCCGTGTGCGTCTGGGCGGTACCGAGGCCACCCCCGATTACAGCTACCTGGGCTGGTTCTCGATGCTGTTTGCCGCGGGCATGGGCATCGGACTGATGTTCTTCGGCGTGTCCGAACCGCTGTCCCACTTCGGCAGTGCCATGGGTGGCACCACCGTCGAGAACGGTGTGCGCACCGACTGGGCACCCCTGGGGGGTGCTGCGGGCGACGCCGAGGCGGCCACGCGCCTGGGCATGGCTGCCACCATCTATCACTGGGCGCTGCATCCCTGGGCCATGTACGCCACCATTGCCCTGGGTCTGGCGCTGTTCTCATTCAACAAGGGACTGCCGCTGACGATCCGCTCGGTCTTCTACCCGCTCCTGGGCGAACGGGTGTGGGGCTGGCCCGGACACTGCATCGACATTCTGGCGGTACTGGCCACCCTGTTCGGCCTGGCCACGTCGCTGGGTTATGGGGCATCCCAGGCCAGTTCAGGCCTGAACTACCTCTTTGGTGTACCCCTGGGCACCACCACGCAGGTGCTGCTGGTCCTGGGCATCACCGCCGTTGCCCTGGCGTCGGTCGTGGCGGGTCTGGATGCAGGCGTCAAGCGTCTGTCCGAGATCAACATGGCGCTGGCGCTGCTGCTGATGCTGTTCGTGATCGCCGTGGGCCCGACACTGGACATCCTGGGTGGTTTCTTCTCCAATCTCGGCGCCTATGTCCAGTACCTGCCGGCGCTGTCGAACCCGGTGGGTCGTGAGGACCTGAACTATTCGCAGGGCTGGACCGCCTTCTACTGGGCCTGGTGGATTTCCTGGTCGCCGTTCGTGGGCATGTTCATCGCGCGTGTCTCCCGTGGCCGGACGGTGCGCGAGTTCATCATCTCGGTGCTGATCATTCCCTCGCTGGCCTGCGTGCTGTGGATGACGGTCTTCGGCGAGACGGCCATCGGCCAGTACGTGCGTGACGGCTACGACGCGGCGGTCAAGGCAGATCTGCCCCTGCAGCTGTTCGCCATGCTGGACGCCTTGCCGCTGGCGCAGGTGACCTCGTTCATCGCCATCGTTCTGGTGGTCGTGTTCTTCGTCACCTCGTCCGACTCCGGATCGCTCGTGATCGACGTGATCTCCGCGGGGGGCAAGGTCGACGCACCCGTACCGCAGCGGGTGTTCTGGGCGGTGTTCCAGGGGCTGGTCGCCATCGCACTGATCCTGGGTGGCGGACTGGTCGCCCTGCAGGCGATGGCGGTGTCCACTGGCTTGCCCTTTGCCCTGGTGCTGCTGATGTCCTCGGTGGCGGTGATCAAGGGGCTGGCCTCCGAGCCACGTCCACGCTGATGGAAGACGAGCAGATCGAAATCACCGGTTTCCTGCGCCAGCTCGAACCTTTTCGCGAGCTGGACGAGGAGACCTTGCTGCGTGCGGCGCGGTCGGTCGACGTGCGCTACTGCAAGGCAGGGACGCGGATCGTCGAGTTCGGTCAGGAGGCCCGCTTCTGGCACATCGTTCGCAGCGGCGTCGTCGAGGTCTTCCGGCGCGACGGGACGCTCTACAACCGCCTGACCGAAGGTGGCTACTTCGGCGAGTTCGGACTGCTGCACCGCAAGAAGGTGCGTTTTCCGGCCGCGGCGCTGGAAGACACCTTGCTGTATCTGCTGCCCGAGCCGGTGTTCACCGATCTGTTCGAGAACCACGAGGGCTTTGCCGACCACGTCGAGATCGAGGACCGCACGCGCCTGCAGAAGGTGGTGTCGCGCCAGCAGGCCGACAACGATCGGCTGTCTGCCACAGTCATGAGTCTGGTGCAACGTGAGCCGGTCACCCTCCCGGTGCGGGTCACCGTCCAGGCCGCTGCCAGGCACATGACCGAGACCGGTGTGTCCTGTCTCCTGCTGGTCGACGACACGGGGGGCGTGGAGGATTCATCACCACTGGCGGGCATCCTGACCGACCGCGACCTGCGTACCCGGCTGCTGGCGCCGGGCTTGCCGCTGTCCACCGGCGCGGGTGAGATCGCCACGCGCGAGGTAATCAGCATCGATCACCACCGCACCGTCTTCGAGGCCATGATGCTGATGCTCAGGCACAACGTGCACCATCTGCCGGTGATGCGGGAGCAGACACCGGTCGGGGTGGTCGCCTTGCAGGACATCATCCGTCACGAGTCCAGCCACAGCCTGCTGGTGGTCAGCCGCATCAACCGGGCAAGCTCGGTGGACGAACTCGAACTGCTGGCACCCGACGTCCGCTCCAGCTTCCTGCACCTGGTCGGACAGGACAGCAGTGCCCGCGTGGTGGGCAGCACCATGGCGGCCATCGGGCGCTCCTTCAAGCAGCGCTTGCTGGAACTGGCCGAGTCGACCCTCGGGCCTGCGCCCGTGCCTTACTGCTTTCTGGCGCTGGGCTCGATGGCCCGGCAGGAGCAGGGGGTGGTCACCGATCAGGACCACGCGATGATCCTGGACAACGCGTTCGATCCGGCGCGTCACGACGACTATTTCGCACGGCTGGCTTCCTGGGTCTCCGATGGGATGGCGCGTTGCGGCTATCCGCTTTGCAGCGGCGGGATCATGGCCTCCAATCCGCGCTGGCGCATGACCTTGTCGGAGTGGCAGGCGCGCTTTGCCGACTGGATGACCCAGCCCACGCCCGAGGGGCTGCTGCACAGCAGTGTGTTCTTTGACCTCGACGGGGTCCACGGGCAGACGCGCTGGGCCGATCTCCTGCGCCGCCAGATTGCCCGACAGGCGGGGCGGCATCCCCGGTTTCTGGCCAGCATGGCGCGCAATGCCCTGCAGCGCACACCACCCCTGGGGTTCTTCAAGGGCTTTGTGCTGGAGGCCGATGGTCAGCACAGCGCGGGCATCAACCTCAAGCGCAGGGGTACTGCCCCGCTGACCGATCTGATCCGCGTGCATGCCCTGGCGGTGGGATCGCAAGCGCTCAATTCCTTCGAACGGCTCGACGACATCATCCGGGCCGGTGTGCTGCCCGCGGGCCGGGGGCCGGACCTGCACGACGCCCTGGAGTTCATCGCCTTTGTCCGCTGGCGGACCCAGGCCGATGACCTTCGGTCAGGCCGAGAGCCCGGCAACACGGTCGAACCTGATCGTCTGTCCGAGTTCGAGCGCAAGAGCCTGCGGGATGCCTTCACC